>NZ_JBEXSX010000006.1:0-211474 GCF_040613835.1 Streptomyces sp. NPDC006207
CTCGGTTGTGGACCGGACTCATCGAAGCTTCGCGGTTGCGGGGTGGGTGTTGGGTGACGGGTCGTTGTTTGAGAACTGCATAGTGGACGCGAGCATCTGTGGCCAAGTTTTTAAGGGCGCACGGTGGATGCCTTGGCACCAGGAACCGATGAAGGACGTGGGAGGCCACGATAGGCCCCGGGGAGCTGTCAACCGAGCTTTGATCCGGGGGTGTCCGAATGGGGAAACCCGGCAGTCGTCATGGGCTGTCACCCGCTGCTGAACACATAGGCAGTGTGGAGGGAACGCGGGGAAGTGAAACATCTCAGTACCCGCAGGAAGAGAAAACAACCGTGATTCCGGGAGTAGTGGCGAGCGAAACCGGATGAGGCCAAACCGTATGCGTGTGATACCCGGCAGGGGTTGCGCATGTGGGGTTGTGGGATCGTACTTCAGTCGTCTGCCGGCGGCTGGGCGAGTCAGAAACCGTTGATGTAGGCGAAGGACATGCGAAAGGTCCGGCGTAGAGGGTAAGACCCCCGTAGCTGAAACATTAGCGGCTTGCTTGTACGACACCCAAGTAGCACGGGGCCCGAGAAATCCCGTGTGAATCTGGCGGGACCACCCGCTAAGCCTAAATATTCCCTGGTGACCGATAGCGGATAGTACCGTGAGGGAATGGTGAAAAGTACCGCGGGAGCGGAGTGAAATAGTACCTGAAACCGTGTGCCTACAAGCCGTGGGAGCGTCGGACATCAGCTTGCTGGTGTCTCGTGACTGCGTGCCTTTTGAAGAATGAGCCTGCGAGTTTGCGGTGTGTGGCGAGGTTAACCCGTGTGGGGTAGCCGTAGCGAAAGCGAGTCCGAATAGGGCGATCCAGTCGCACGCCCAAGACCCGAAGCGGAGTGATCTAGCCATGGGCAGGTTGAAGCGTGGGTAAGACCGCGTGGAGGACCGAACCCACCAGGGTTGAAAACCTGGGGGATGACCTGTGGTTAGGGGTGAAAGGCCAATCAAACTCCGTGATAGCTGGTTCTCCCCGAAATGCATTTAGGTGCAGCGTCGTGTGTTTCTTGCCGGAGGTAGAGCACTGGATAGGCGATGGGCCCTACCGGGTTACTGACCTTAGCCAAACTCCGAATGCCGGTAAGTGAGAGCGCGGCAGTGAGACTGCGGGGGATAAGCTCCGTGGTCGAGAGGGAAACAGCCCAGAGCATCGACTAAGGCCCCTAAGCGTACGCTAAGTGGGAAAGGATGTGGAGTCGCACAGACAACCAGGAGGTTGGCTTAGAAGCAGCCACCCTTGAAAGAGTGCGTAATAGCTCACTGGTCAAGTGATTCCGCGCCGACAATGTAGCGGGGCTCAAGCGTACCGCCGAAGTCGTGTCATTGCAGCAATACTCCCAACGGAGGCTGTGATGGGTAGGGGAGCGTCGTGTGCCGGGTGAAGCGGCCCTGGAAGGGAGTCGTGGACGGTTCACGAGTGAGAATGCAGGCATGAGTAGCGATACAAGAGTGGGAAACTCTTGCGCCGATTGACTAAGGGTTCCTGGGTCAAGCTGATCTGCCCAGGGTAAGTCGGGACCTAAGGCGAGGCCGACAGGCGTAGTCGATGGACAACCGGTTGATATTCCGGTACCCGCTTTGAAGCGCCAGCGCTGAATCTGGTGATGCTAAGGCCGTGAAGCCGCCCTTGATCTCTTCGGAGTGATGGGGAGTGGTGGAGCCGCTGAACCTATCCAGTAGTAGGTGAGCGATGGGGTGACGCAGGAAGGTAGTCCAGCCCGGGCGGTGGTTGTCCCGGGGTAAGGGTGTAGGCCGAGTGGTAGGCAAATCCGCCACTCATTGAGGCTGAGACCTGATGCCGAGCCGATTGTGGTGAAGTGGATGATCCTATGCTGTCGAGAAAAGCCTCTAGCGAGTTTCATGGCGGCCCGTACCCTAAACCGACTCAGGTGGTCAGGTAGAGAATACCGAGGCGTTCGGGTGAACTGTGGTTAAGGAACTCGGCAAAATGCCCCCGTAACTTCGGGAGAAGGGGGGCCATTGCTGGTGAGGGGACTTGCTCCCTGAGCTGGTGGTGGCCGCAGAGACCAGCGAGAAGCGACTGTTTACTAAAAACACAGGTCCGTGCGAAGCCGTAAGGCGATGTATACGGACTGACGCCTGCCCGGTGCTGGAACGTTAAGGGGACCGGTTAGCTCCATTTCGGTGGGGCGAAGCTGAGAACTTAAGCGCCAGTAAACGGCGGTGGTAACTATAACCATCCTAAGGTAGCGAAATTCCTTGTCGGGTAAGTTCCGACCTGCACGAATGGCGTAACGACTTCTCGACTGTCTCAACCACAGGCCCGGTGAAATTGCACTACGAGTAAAGATGCTCGTTTCGCGCAGCAGGACGGAAAGACCCCGGGACCTTTACTACAGCTTGATATTGGTGTTCGGTTCGGCTTGTGTAGGATAGGTGGGAGACTTTGAAGCAGTGGCGCCAGCCATTGTGGAGTCGTCGTTGAAATACCACTCTGGTCGTGCTGGATGTCTAACCTCGGTCCGTGATCCGGATCAGGGACAGTGTCTGGTGGGTAGTTTAACTGGGGCGGTTGCCTCCTAAAGAGTAACGGAGGCGCCCAAAGGTTCCCTCAGCCTGGTTGGCAATCAGGTGTTGAGTGTAAGTGCACAAGGGAGCTTGACTGTGAGACTGACGGGTCGAGCAGGTACGAAAGTAGGGACTAGTGATCCGGCGGTGGCTTGTGGAAGCGCCGTCGCTCAACGGATAAAAGGTACCCCGGGGATAACAGGCTGATCTTCCCCAAGAGTCCATATCGACGGGATGGTTTGGCACCTCGATGTCGGCTCGTCGCATCCTGGGGCTGGAGTCGGTCCCAAGGGTTGGGCTGTTCGCCCATTAAAGCGGTACGCGAGCTGGGTTTAGAACGTCGTGAGACAGTTCGGTCCCTATCCGCTGTGCGCGTAGGAGTCTTGAGAAGGGCTGTCCCTAGTACGAGAGGACCGGGACGGACGAACCTCTGGTGTGCCAGTTGTCCTGCCAAGGGCATGGCTGGTTGGCTACGTTCGGGAGGGATAACCGCTGAAAGCATCTAAGCGGGAAGCCTGCTTCGAGATGAGGACTCCCACCCCCTTGAGGGGTTAAGGCTCCCAGTAGACGACTGGGTTGATAGGCCGGATGTGGAAGCCCAGTAATGGGTGGAGCTGACCGGTACTAATAAGCCGAGGGCTTGTCCATAGGTTGCTCGCGTCCACTGTGTAGTTCTGAAACAACGAACCGTTGGTTCGACAGTTTCATAGTGTTTCGGTGGTTATAGCGTTAGGGAAACGCCCGGTTACATTCCGAACCCGGAAGCTAAGCCTTTCAGCGCCGATGGTACTGCAGGGGGGACCCTGTGGGAGAGTAGGACGCCGCCGAACAAATTTTGAGCCCGTCACCGGAGCCTCTTCAGAGGCCCGGCGGCGGGCTTTTTCATGCCCTGAGGTAAGGTCGGGTGGAATCATCCGAGCGTACGTTCAAGAGAAGGGGCCCCCGGTGGAGGTCCAGGAGACAAGGGTGCAGACGGATCGCGTCTTCACGATCCCCAACATCCTGAGCATGGCACGGCTGTTGGGCGTGCCCGTATTCCTGTGGCTCATCCTGTGGCCCGAGTTCGGCGGTCCGAAGGTCGACGGCTGGGCACTGCTCGTGCTCGCCCTCAGCGGCGTGAGCGACTACCTGGACGGGAAGCTCGCGCGCCGCTGGAACCAGATCAGCAGCCTCGGCAGGGTGCTGGACCCGGCCGCCGACCGGCTGTACATCGTCTCCACGATCATCGGCCTCACGTGGCGCGGGATCCTACCGTGGTGGCTGACGGCCATCCTGGTGGCCCGGGACGCCGTCATGGGCGTGATGATCCTGGTCATGCGCCGGCACGGCTGGGGTCCGCCGCAGGTCAACTTCATGGGCAAGGCCGCCACCTTCAACCTCATGTACGCCTTCCCGCTGCTGCTGCTGAGCGACGGCGACGGGTGGCTGAACACGCTCGCTGCTATTTTCGGATGGGCGTTCGCAGGATGGGGTACAACGCTGTATTGGTGGGCAGGGATCCTCTACGTGGTCCAGGTCCGCCGACTCGTCAGGGCGGACGCCACGGCCGATTGAGCCCGCGTACCCGGCAGGAGAGCCCTCCGGCCGGGTACCCCGCGCGTGACCGGCGGTCCGGGGGACCGCGACGGTCCGCGTGAGAGAGAGCACGGGTGACGTCGGCAAGACAGTCGTCTCTTTGAGGAGGACGCTTCCGACATGAAGGCCGTCGTGATGGCCGGCGGCGAAGGAACACGCCTTCGCCCGATGACCTCGAGCATGCCCAAGCCGCTGCTGCCGGTCGTGAATCAGCCGATCATGCAGCACGTGCTCAAGCTGCTCAAGCGGCACGGTCTGACCGAGACCGTGGTGACCGTGCAGTTCCTCGCCTCGCTCGTCAAGAACTACTTCGGTGACGGCGAAGAGCTCGGCATGGACCTCACCTACGCGAACGAGGAGAAGCCACTCGGCACCGCCGGCAGCGTCAAGAACGCCGAGGACGCCCTCAAGGACGATTCGTTCCTGGTGATCTCCGGTGACGCACTGACCGATTTCGACCTGACCGAGCTGATCAACTTCCACAAGGAGAAGGGCGCGCTGGTCACGGTCTGCCTGACCCGGGTGCCCAACCCCCTGGAGTTCGGGATCACCATCGTCGACGAGGAGGGCAAGGTCGAGCGCTTCCTCGAGAAGCCGACCTGGGGCCAGGTCTTCTCGGACACGGTGAACACCGGCATCTACGTCATGGAGCCGGAGGTCTTCGACTACGTCGAGCCCGACGTCTCGGTGGACTGGTCCGGTGACGTGTTCCCGCAGTTGATGAAGGAAGGCAAGCCCGTCTACGGCTACATCGCCGAGGGCTACTGGGAGGACGTCGGCACCCACGAGAGCTACATCAAGGCGCAGGCCGACGTCCTGGAAGGCAAGGTCGACGTCGACCTCGAGGGCTTCGAGATCTCGCCCGGCGTCTGGGTCGCCGAGGGCGCGGAGGTGCACCCGGACGCGACGCTGCGCGGTCCCCTGTACGTCGGTGACTACGCCAAGGTCGAGGCCGGGGCCGAGCTGCGCGAGCACACGGTGATCGGTTCCAACGTCGTCGTGAAGTCCGGTGCCTTCCTGCACAAGGCCGTCGTCCACGACAACGTCTACATCGGGCCGCAGACCAACCTGCGCGGCTGCGTCATCGGCAAGAACACCGACGTCATGCGCGCGGCGCGGATCGACGACGGGGCGGTCATCGGCGACGAGTGCCTGATCGGCGAGGAGTCGATCATCGCGGGCGACGTCCGGGTGTACCCGTTCAAGACCATCGAGGCCGGCGCCTTCGTGAACACGTCGGTGATCTGGGAGTCCAGGGGCCAGGCGAACCTGTTCGGCGCGCGGGGCGTCTCCGGCATCCTGAACGTGGAGATCACCCCGGAGCTCGCCGTGCGCCTCGCGGGCGCGTACGCGACGACGCTCAAGAAGGGCGCCACCGTCACGACCGCCCGTGACCACTCCCGTGGTGCCCGTGCGCTGAAGCGTGCGGTGATCTCGGCGCTCCAGGCCAGCGCGATCGACGTACGGGACCTGGAGAACGTGCCGATGCCCGTGGCGCGGCAGCAGACCGCGCGCGGCAGCGCCGGCGGCATCATGATCCGTACGAGTCCGGGCATCCCCGACTCGGTGGACATCATGTTCTTCGACGAACGCGGCGCCGACCTGTCGGCGGCGGGGCAGCGCAAGCTGGACCGTGTGTTCGCGCGCCAGGAGTACCGCCGTGCGTTCCCCGGCGAGATCGGCGACCTGAACTTCCCGGCGAGCGTCTTCGACTCCTACACGGGCGCGCTGCTGCGGGCCGTGGACACCTCGGGCATCGCCGAGGCAGGGCTGAAGGTCGTGGTCGACGCCGCGAACGGCAGCGCGGGACTCGTCCTGCCCAGCCTGCTCGGCCGGCTCGGGGTGGACTCGCTGACGATCAACCCCGGCCTCAACGAGGCCAGGCCCACCGAGACGGCCGATGGCCGGCGCGCGGGCCTGGTCCGGCTCGGGGAGATCGTGGCGTCCTCGCGGGCGGCCTTCGGCGTGCGCTTCGACCCGGTCGGGGAGCGGCTGTCGCTGGTGGACGAGCGCGGCAAGATCATCGAGGACGACCGGGCGCTGCTGGTCATGCTCGACCTGGTCGCCGCCGAGCGGCGCAGCGGCCGGGTGGCGCTCCCCGTGACGACGACCCGCATCGCCGAACAGGTCGCGGCGTACCACGGGACGCAGGTGGACTGGACGACGACCTCGCCCGACGACCTCACCCGGGTCGGCCGGCAGGACACGACCATCTTCGGCGGTGACGGCAAGGGCGGCATCATCATCCCGGAGTTCAGCAGCGTCTTCGACGGCGCCGCGGCCTTCGTGCGGCTGATCGGCCTGGTGGCGCGTACCCAGCTCACCCTGAGCCAGATCGACGCCCGCATCCCCCGTGCCCACGTCCTCAAGCGGGACCTGGCGACGCCGTGGGCGGTCAAGGGCCTGGTCATGCGCCGGGTGGTCGAGGAGGCGGGGGACCGCAACGTCGACACCACCGACGGCGTGCGCGTGGTCGAGGCGGACGGCCGCTGGGTGATGGTGCTGCCCGACCCGGCC
The DNA here is from genome assembly GCF_040613835.1 of Streptomyces sp. NPDC006207. Classification (NCBI taxonomy): domain Bacteria; kingdom Bacillati; phylum Actinomycetota; class Actinomycetes; order Kitasatosporales; family Streptomycetaceae; genus Streptomyces; species Streptomyces sp. NPDC006207. The sequence goes on from NZ_JBEXSX010000006.1 coordinate 6,667, forward strand.
GAGGCGGTCACGCACCTGTGGGCGGAGGGGCCGGACGACGCCTCCGCGCAGGCACTGCTCGACGAGTGGTCGTCGATCGTGGACAGCGCCGGCCGCTGATCCCGCTCCGGCACCGGCTCACGGGCCCCTCCCGACGCGACGAACGGCGCGTCGGGAGGGGCCCGTTCGAGGTCGGTGGCACGGACATGCGACGATGTGCGGCATGTCGCAGCAGCACCCCGATCGGAGCAGCGCCCCTGGGAGGGCCGTGACCCGGCGCCCGGACGCCTCCATGTCGCTGCTGACGAACGTCATGGAGCACAGTCTCGACGACGGGTACGCCGAGGCCGCCGCCCGCCGGGGCGCCACGGGCACGTCCCGTCTGCCCGCAACGCTGCGGGGCCGGCTGGTGCTCGCACTGGGCCTGGTGCTGGCCGGCGTCGTGGTCACCATAGGCGCGGCGCAGACGCAGGTGGCCGCCCCGACGCTGGCCAAGGAGCGGCAGAAGCTCATCGACCGCATCGAGTCCGAGACCCGTACCGCCGACGAGCTGCAGAAGAGCGTGGACGGGCTGCGCGACGAGGTGGCGGCCAAGCAGCGTCAGGCACTCAACGACCGCGACGGTGACGCGGAGCGCGTGGCGCTCCTGGCCGGGGCGACGCCGGTCACGGGGCCGGGCATCGAGCTGGAGGTCAACGACGCCAAGGAGGCCTCGTCGGGCGGCGGTGGCGATCCGCGTACGACCAGTGACTTCTCCGACACCGGCCGGGTACGCGACCGGGACATGCAGCGCGTCGTCAACGGCCTGTGGGCAGCGGGGGCGGAGGCCATCTCCATCAACGGGCAGCGGTTGACGTCGTTGTCGGCCATCCGTGCCGCGGGTGACGCCATACTGGTCGACAACCGGCCGCTGGTTCCGCCCTACACGATCCTGGCGATCGGGGACCCGCAGAAGCTGAGCACGTCCTTCCAGGACGGTGCGGACGGGCAGTACCTGCACGTCCTGCAGGAGAACTACGGGATCCGCGCACGCATCTCCGAGAAGGAGAAGCTGGAACTGCCCGCGGCTCCGAGCCTGATCATCCGCTCCGCGACCCCGGTCCCGTCGGCCGGGCCGTCGTCGAGCGCATCCGGAAATGGGAAGGGTACGAATTGATCGCCGTACTGGGCCTGATCGTTGGAGTGGTGGTGGGCCTGGTGGTCCGCCCCGTCGTGCCGACGGTGGTCGAGCCCTACCTCCCGATCGCCGTGGTCGCCGCGCTCGACGCCGTCTTCGGCGGTCTGCGGGCCATGCTCGACGGGATCTTCGACGACAAGGTCTTCGTGGTCTCCTTCCTGTCCAACGTCGTCGTGGCCGCGCTGATCGTCTTCCTGGGCGACAAGCTAGGGGTGGGTGCGCAGCTCTCCACGGGTGTGGTCGTCGTCCTCGGCATCCGCATCTTCTCCAACGCCGCGGCGATCCGCCGCCATGTCTTCCGGGCGTGACAGCACGATGAGTGACGAGAACGACCAGACGCCGGAACGGCCGCGTCCCGAGCTGCCCGCCGGGGCCGAGCCGCCGGCGCGGGAGCGGCCCGCTGCGCGCCCGGAGCTGCCCGCGGCCGGACCGGTGCCGGCCGCAGGGCCGTCGGACGCGGGGCAATCCGCGCCCGGTCGGCAGCAGCCGCAGCAGGAATCGGGGGATCGGCGGGGAACGGCGTCCGGCGTGAGCGGCCGGCAACGCCTCAAGGCGGGGCTGTGGCCGCCGCGGGTGTCCCGGGCGCAGTTGATCGTCGCGCTGCTGCTGTTCGTCCTCGGTCTGGGCCTGGCCATCCAGGTCCGCTCGACCAGCGACACCAGCGCGCTGCGTGGTGCCCGCCAGGAGGACCTGGTGCGCATCCTGGACGAGCTGGACAACCGCTCGCAGCGGCTCGGCGATGAGCGGCGGCGCCTCGAGGAGCAGCGCACCGAGCTGGAGAACAGCTCGGACCAGGCCGAGGAGGCCCGCAAGCAGACCGAGCAGAAGGCGGAGCAGCTCGGGGTGCTGGCCGGCACGGTCGCCGTCGAGGGTCCCGGCATCACGTTGACGATCAACGACCCCCAGGACGCCGTCGAGGCCGACATGCTGCTCGACGCGCTGCAGGAGCTGCGCGCCGCGGGAGCGGAGGCGATCCAGATCAACGACGTGCGGGTCGTCGCCGACACGTACTTCATCCAGGGGTCGGGCGGTGTGCAGATCGACGGGCACAAGGTCAGCGCGCCCTACCGCTTCAAGGTCATCGGTAATCCACAGGATCTTGAACCCGCCCTGAACATCCCGGGCGGCGTGGTACAGACTTTGGAGAAGGAGCAGGCCACAGCGGATGTGACGCGATCGGAGAAGATCGTTGTCGACGCCTTGCGGCCGTCGGAGCAGCCTGACTACGCTCAGTCGTCGACCCGGTGAGGCGGGGGCGAGTGGGGTTTGCGGGGGAGGGCAGGAGAATGCGGGGGGTCGCCGCACCGCTGGGGTGGTGCGTGAGGGAAACTATGTGTCGGTCGTGACTGAGGGTTCGTCCTGCCCCACGGGCGGGTCTGTGTCGTTCAAGGGGAATCGCCCGTGAAGTTGTTCGGTAAGTGGTTCGGCAAGAGTTCGCGTCAGGCTGGTGACAGCCCCACGGCGCGTCACCGCGCCCCGCGGCACGCGCAGGATGAGGGACCGGGCGAGGAGCGCCCGCTGTTCCGTGACGGGACCGCTGCTCCGGGCGGTGACATTTCGGGCGCTCATGGTGCGGTGTCTGTTGACCCTGCGGCTGCGGGGCGCATAGGTTTCCAGCAACCATCAGCCTCTAGCACGGGTGGAGGGTCCTTGCCGGTCTGTACGCGGTGCGGGTTCCAGAACGCGGAAGCGAGCCGCTTCTGCTCCAACTGTGGCGCGCCGCTGCGTGCCGCGGTGCCGTCCGAGCGTGCCTCCGAGACCACGTCCACGATCTCCATCTCCGGGATCGAGGCGTACGAGGCCGAGGCGACGGGACAGACCGTGCTGCCGGCGCTGTCCCCGGAGGCCCAGGCCGCGGTCGACGCGCTGCCGCCGGGCTCCGCGCTGCTGGTGGTACGCCGTGGTCCCAACTCGGGGAGCCGCTTCCTCCTGGACGGCGAACTGACGACGGCCGGCCGTCACCCGGAGAGCGACATCTTCCTGGACGACGTCACCGTCTCGCGGCGTCACGTGGAGTTCCGGCGCGCTCAGGACGGTTCCTTCACGGTCTCCGACGTCGGCAGCCTCAACGGCACCTACGTCAACCGCGAGCGGATCGACTCGGTGACCCTGTCCAGTGGCGACGAGGTGCAGATCGGCAAGTACCGACTGGTCTTCTACGCGAGCCAGTGGGGCGCCTGACCCCCGCGAGGGAAGGTTCATGCTTCGTACACCGTCGGGCGGTGCCGGCAACGGCACCGCCACCGCGGACGACCGGCTGCTGAGCATCGGCGCGGTGCTCAACGAGTTGCGGGAGGAGTTCCCCGAGGTCACCATCTCCAAGATCCGCTTCCTGGAGGCGGAGGGGCTGGTGGAGCCGCAACGCACGCCCTCCGGGTACCGGAAGTTCACCGTCCGGGACGTGGAACGGCTCGGGCACGTGCTGCGCATGCAGCGGGACCACTATCTTCCGCTGAAAGTGATCCGCGAGCACCTCGACGCCCTCGACCGCGGCGAGCCGCTGCCGCTGCCCGTCCCGTCCTCCGGGGAGTCCCGGGAGCTGATCGAGGTCGGCGCGGTGGAGCGGGAGGCACCCGCGGCGCTGCGCATCGGCAGGGACGAACTGCTGGCCGCCACGGGGGCCGAAGCGGGCGAGCTCGCCCAGTGGGAGGCGTACGGACTGGTGGAGGCCGGTCCTGACGGTGACTACGACGCCGAAACGGTGAACATCGCCAAGATCGTGGCCGATCTGGGCCGCTTCGGGCTCGAACCGCGCCATCTGCGGGCGGTCAAGGCGGCCGCCGATCGTGAGGCCGGTCTGGTGGAGCAGGTGGTCGCGCCCCTGCGCAGGCACCGCAATCCGCAGACCAGGACGCACGCGGAGGCCACCGCGCGGGAGCTGGCGGCGCTGTCCGTGCGGCTGCACGCGGCGCTGGTGCAGTCCGCGCTGAGGGTGCGGCTCTTCTGAGCGACATTGGCCAGGACACGCCCGGTCGGTGACCGGCCGGGCTCGTCCCGACTACCCAAACCTGCCGGGCACGGCCTAGGGTTGCTGTGTGAACGAGCTCGACGTCGTGGGTGTCCGGGTCGAAATGCCCTCCAACCAGCCGATTGTGCTCCTGCGGGAAGTGGGAGGCGACCGCTACCTGCCCATCTGGATCGGGCCGGGGGAGGCCACCGCCATCGCTTTCGCGCAGCAGGGCATGACGCCCGCGCGGCCGCTGACCCATGATCTGTTCAAGGACGTGCTCGAGGCCGTCGGTCAGACGCTGACCGAGGTCCGGATCACCGACCTGCGCGACGGCGTCTTCTACGCCGAGCTGGTGTTCGCCAGTGGCGTCGAGGTGAGCGCCCGTCCCTCGGATGCCATAGCGCTCGCGCTGCGCACCGGAACCCCCATCTACGGTAGCGACGGGGTGCTGGACGACGCCGGCATCGCCATTCCCGACGAGCAGGAGGACGAGGTCGAGAAGTTCCGCGAGTTCCTCGACCAGATCTCGCCGGAGGACTTCGGAACCAGCAGTCAATAGGGCCCGCGAAGGCCATTCGTCCAGCCCTACCCCCACCATGGACACGGGAAACCACCTCTGGGGTTGATATCACTCGGCGTGCCGAGCGTGGCGATCGTTGACGCACCCGGAGTGACTGCCTACCGTCGAGGAGGAAAGTCCCGATGGCACGTGCGCGTGCCCTGAGGGGTGCGAAGGGACGGGAGGTCGGCGTGAGAAGCACCGGCGACGGTACGGCCTTTGGCGGCCCGTATCCGATGCGCGGGGCCTTGGCCCGCAACGCCGCGACGCCCCCCGGAGGGGGTTCGGGCGACACCTCGGGACAGCAGCCGGAGGGGGCCGGTGAACGGGTCGGCTACCGCGGGCCCACCGCCTGCGCGGCGACCGGCATCACGTATCGCCAGCTGGACTACTGGGCGCGTACCGGGCTCGTGGAGCCCAGCATCCGCCCCGCGTACGGCTCGGGGACGCAGCGGCTGTACAGCTTCCGGGACGTCGTGGTCCTCAAGATCGTCAAGCGGCTCCTCGACACGGGGGTGTCCCTGCAGAACATCCGCACCGCCGTGCAGCACCTGCGGTCGAGCGCGCCAGCCGAACTCACCCGCATGACGCTGATGAGCGACGGCGCGACGGTGTACGAGTGCACCTCCCCGGACGAGGTCGTCGACCTCCTCCAGGGCGGTCAGGGGATCTTCGGGATCGCCGTGGGCGTGGTGTGGCGGGACGTCGAGGGCGCCCTGTCGCAGCTGCACTCCGAGCGCGTCGACACCGGGGAGACCGTGGTCGGCCACAATCCGGGCGACGAGCTGGCGCGGCGCCGCAACCGCGCTGGCTGAACCGGGCCGAACCGCGCGGATCGGACCGCGGCCCACCCGTCCGCCGTACAGGCGTACGGCGGATGTCGGACCCGTGGGGCACCATCGGTGACTGTGAGAAGCGCGCCGACCATCCTCCACCTGGACATGGACGCGTTCTTCGCCGCCGTCGAGCAGGCCGCGAAGCCGAGTCTGCGGGGGAAGCCGGTCGTCGTGGGGGGTCTCGGGCCGCGCGGGGTGGTCGCGACCGCCTCGTACGAGGCCCGGGTACACGGGGTGCACTCGGCCATGGCGATGGCCCACGCGCGTCGGCTGTGCCCGAACGCGGCGTACCTCGTGCCGCGCTTCGCCGTCTACCGGCAGATCAGCGACATCGTCATGGAACTGCTGTCACGGCTGTCGCCGCTGGTCGAGCCGCTCAGCCTCGACGAGGCCTTCGTGGACCTGGAGGCGGGCGGGATCGCGGACGACCCGCGCGCGGTGGGGGAGCGGCTGCGGGCGGACATCCGGGCGGCCACCGGGGTCACCGGCTCGGTGGGGCTCGCGGGCTCCAAGCTGCTCGCCAAGATCGCCTCGGAGCAGGCCAAGCCCGACGGGCTGGTCGTCATCGAGCCCGGCACCGAGCGCGAGCTGCTGGCCCCCATGCAGGTGCGTACGCTGCCGGGCGTCGGGCCCGCGACGGCGGAGCACCTGAGGCGGGCCGGCATCCTCACGGTCGGCGAGGTCGTGGAGGCGGGGGAGGCCGAGCTGGTGCGGCTGCTCGGCAAGGCGCACGGCGCCCATGTGCACGGGATGGCCCTGGGGATCGACGAGCGGCCCGTGGTCGCCGACCGCGAGAGCAAGTCGGTCTCGGTCGAGGACACCTTCGACGTCGACCTCACCGACCGCGTCCGGGTCCGGCTCGAGGTGGACCGGCTGGCCGACCGCTGCGTGCGCAGGCTGCGCACGGCGGGCCGCTCGGGCCGCACGGTGGTGCTGAAGGTGCGGCGGTACGACTTCACGACGCTGACCCGATCGGAGACCCTGCGCGCCCCGACCGACGACCTCGCGGTGGTGCGGGAGACCGCGGCGCGGTTGCTGGAGGCCGTCGAGATCACCGGCGGCGTACGCCTGCTCGGGGTCGGTGTCGCGGGGCTCGCGGACTTCACGCAGGAGGACCTGTTCGCCCAGGCGGCCGAACGGGAGGAGGAGGCGGCGGGCGAGGAGTCCGCCCCGTCCGAGGGGGCTGACGGGCGGCCCGTGGAGGAAGCCCCGGAGCCGGAGCCGGCGGAGCGGCGCTGGGTGCCGGGCCAGGACGTGCGGCACACCGAGCACGGCGCGGGGTGGGTACAGGGCAGCGGGGTCGGGAGGGTCACCGTCCGCTTCGAGGAGCCGGGCTCGCCGGTGCCGGGGCGGGTGCGCACCTTCGCGGTGACCGACCCGGAACTCGAGCCATCCGAACCGCTCCCGCTGGTGTTACCGGGCCTGCGGGGGCTCCCGCGTCAGGCGTCGCCGGCCAGCTTGCCGAAGTCGTGGTCCGGCGGGGGCTCCGGCACCGGGCCGGACAGCGAAGGCCCGCTCATGCCGTAGTGGTGGTAGAGCTGCAGCTCCTGCTCGGGGGAGAGGTGCCGGCCCACGCCGAAGTCCGGGGCGTCCTTGATCAGTGCCTTGTCGAACGGCACGCGCAGCTCCTCCCCGGTGAACTCGCTCGGTTCCAGCGGCACGAAGGCGTCGCGGCTGAACAGGCCGGTGCGCACCGCGGCCCATTCGGGCTCTCCGGTGGCGTCGTCGAGGTACACCTCGTCGACCGTGCCGATCTTCATCCCGTTGCGGTCGAAGGCCCTGCGCCCGATGAGGCTGCGCGGATCGATACCGGTCTGCACGGTCCCTCCAACTGGTCGCGATTAATCCTATTTAGGCACGAAAGGTGGCGGCTGTCACATGACCCGTCCCCGGACCGCGCTGGTACGCTGACAGCGGCTGCTGACCCCTTGCGGGAGAGTCCTGGCGACGCGGGGAACCGTCCGCCGGGCGCCGAAGGAGCAAACCCTCCCCGGAATCTCTCAGGCATCCGTACCGCATGGGTGAGGTCACTCTGGAAAGCAGGAAGGGCGGCACACCGCGTGCGCGGCCGCTTCCTCACCGACGGTGAAAGCCGTCCCGGCACCTGCGGGACGGTGAAGCTCTCAGGTTCAGATGACAGAGGGGGAGGCCGTGTCGCGTCAGACCAGGAGGCCTCCGCAGATGACCGCCAACCGCATCCCACTCTCCGAGCTGGAGCGCGGCATCCCCTTCGAGCAGCGCCACATCGGGCCCGACGCCGGTGCGCAGGCCAAGATGCTCGCGCAGGTCGGCTACGGCTCGCTGGACGAGCTGACCGCCGCCGCCGTGCCGGACACCATCAAGAGCGCCGAGGCGCTCGGTCTGTCCGACGCCCGCACCGAGCCCGAGGTCCTCGCCGAGCTGCGCTCGCTCGCCGACCGCAACCAGGTGCTGCGCCCCATGATCGGCCTCGGCTACTACGGCACCTTCACCCCGCCGGTCATCCTGCGCAACGTCATGGAGAACCCCGCCTGGTACACGGCGTACACGCCCTACCAGCCGGAGATCTCCCAGGGCCGCCTGGAGGCCCTGCTGAACTTCCAGACGGTCGTCGCGGACCTCACCGGGCTGTCCACCTCCGGCGCCTCGCTGCTCGACGAGAGCACCGCGGCCGCCGAGGCCATGGCCCTGGCCCGCCGGGTCGGCAAGGTCAAGGACGGCGTCTTCCTGATCGACGCCGACACCTTCCCGCAGACCGTCGCCGTGATCGAGACCCGCGCCGAGCCGACCGGCGTCGAGGTCGTCGTCGCCGACCTCAGCGAGGGCATCCCGGCGGAGATCGCCGAGCGCGGCGTCTTCGGCGTGCTGCTGCAGTACCCGGGGGCCTCCGGTGCCGTGCGCGACCTCAAGCCGCTCGTGGAGCAGGCGCACGGGCTCGGCGCGATCGTCACCGTCGCCGCCGACCTGCTGGCCCTGACCGTTCTCACCTCCCCTGGCGAGCTCGGCGCGGACATCGCGGTCGGCACCACCCAGCGCTTCGGTGTGCCCATGGGCTTCGGCGGCCCGCACGCCGGTTACATGGCCGTCCGTGACGCGTACGCCCGCAGCCTCCCGGGCCGCCTTGTCGGCGTCTCCGTCGACGCCGACGGCGACAGGGCCTACCGTCTGGCCCTGCAGACCCGTGAGCAGCACATCCGCCGCGAGAAGGCCACCAGCAACATCTGCACCGCGCAGGTGCTGCTCGCCGTCATGGCCGGCATGTACGCGGTCTACCACGGCCCGGAGGGCCTGGCGCAGATCGCCCGCCGCACCCACCGCTACGCCTCGGTCCTCGCCGCGGGCCTGCGCGCCGGCGGTGTCGAGGTGACCACCGAAGCCTTCTTCGACACCGTCACCGCCCGCGTGCCCGGCCGTGCCGCCGAGGTCGTGGCCGCCGCCCGCGAGGCCGGCGTGAACCTGCGCCAGGTCGACGCCGACCTGGTCGGCATCGCCTGCGACGAGACCACCGGCCGCGCCGACCTCGCCGCGGTCTGGGACGCCTTCCGCGTCACCGGCGCCGACGTCGAGGCCCTGGACGCGACCACCGGGGACGCGCTGCCCGCCGGTCTGACCCGCGGCGTGGACTACCTGACCCACCCGGTCTTCCACCAGCACCGCTCCGAGACCGCGATGCTGCGCTACCTGCGCCGCCTCGCCGACCGCGACTACGCGCTGGACCGCGGCATGATCCCGCTGGGCTCCTGCACCATGAAGCTCAACGCGACCACCGAGATGGAGCCGGTCACCTGGCCCGAGTTCGGCGCGCTCCACCCCTTCGCGCCCGCCGACCAGGCCGAGGGCTACCTGACGCTCATCCGTGAGCTGGAGGAGCGCCTCGCCGAGGTCACCGGCTACGACAAGGTCAGCCTCCAGCCGAACGCCGGCTCCCAGGGTGAGCTCGCCGGCCTGCTGGCCGTCCGCGCGTACCACCGCGCCAACGGTGACGCCCAGCGCACCGTGTGCCTCATCCCGTCCTCCGCGCACGGCACCAACGCCGCCAGCGCCGTGATGGCCGGCATGAGGGTCGTCGTCGTGAAGACCGCGGGCGACGGCGAGGTCGACGTCGAGGACCTGCGCGCCAAGATCGAGCAGTACCGCGACGAGCTCGCCGTGCTCATGGTCACCTACCCCTCCACGCACGGCGTCTTCGAGGAGCACATCGGCGACATCTGCGCCGCGGTGCACGACGCGGGCGGCCAGGTCTACGTGGACGGCGCGAACCTCAACGCCCTGGTGGGCCTGGCGAAGCCCGGCCACTTCGGCGGCGACGTGTCGCACCTGAACCTGCACAAGACCTTCTGCATCCCGCACGGCGGCGGCGGCCCCGGCGTCGGTCCGGTCGCGGTCCGCGCCCACCTCGCCCCGTACCTGCCGAACCACCCGCTCCAGCCGTCCGCCGGCCCGGAGACGGGCGTCGGCCCGATCTCGGCCGCCCCCTGGGGCTCGGCCGGCATCCTGCCGATCTCCTGGGCGTACGTACGGCTCATGGGCGGCGAGGGCCTCAAGCGCGCCACCCAGGTGGCGGTGCTCAGCGCGAACTACGTGGCCAAGCGCCTGGAGCCGCACTTCCCGGTGCTCTACACGGGTCCCGGCGGTCTCGTCGCGCACGAGTGCATCATCGACCTGCGCCCGCTGACCAAGGAGACGGGCGTGACGGTCGACGACGTCGCCAAGCGCCTGATCGACTACGGCTTCCACGCGCCGACGATGTCGTTCCCGGTGGCCGGGACGCTGATGATCGAGCCGACGGAGAGCGAGGACCTCGCGGAGCTGGACCGCTTCTGCGACACGATGATCGCGATCCGCGCCGAGATCGAGCGGGTCGGCTCGGGGGAGTGGCCCGCGCAGGACAACCCGCTGCGCAACGCCCCGCACACGGCGGCGGCGCTGGGCGGCGACTGGGAGCACCCGTACTCCCGTGAGGAGGCGGTCTTCCCGTCCGGCGTGTCGGCCGCGGACAAGTACTGGCCGCCGGTCCGCCGCATCGACGGCGCCTTCGGCGACCGCAACCTGGTCTGCTCCTGCCCCCCGCTGGACGAGTACGACGCGTAAGGGCGCCTGACGCGCTCAAGGGTCGGCCCCGCTGCTCCAGCGGGGTCGGCCCTGTGTCGTTCCCGGCCCGGGTCAGGCCGCCGTGACGATGTGCTCGCTGCCGAGCGGGCGGTGCGGGGCGATGATCTGCCCGTCGGGGAGGAGCTCACCGGTGTCCTCGAAGAGCAGGACGCCGTTGCACAGCAGGCTCCAGCCCTGCTCGGGGTGGCTGGCCATGATGTGGGCGGCCTCGCGGTCGGGGCTGCCGGCGGACGGACAATGCGGCTGGTGCGGGCACATGGACGACGTCTTTCGCTGCGAGTGGTGTGAAGTACGGCTGCCTTGGGTAGGAACCTCAGTCATGCCGCTCCCCCGTTCAGTCGGTCGGTCCCAGTGTTGCTCTACTGAGGGATTTCCGCAGGGATTTCGCGTGAGCTGTCCTCGTTAGTTGGGGACGCATTCACTCTCGCGGGCGGTTGCCCGGACAATGCAACGCCTCCGTGACCGGACGGTCACGGAGGCGTGTGCGGGTCGCCCCAGCCGGGAGCCTCAGGCGGTGGTGCCGAGCAGGGGTGGCGGAGCCAGCCGCAGGGTGAGCACCGGCACCAGGTCGGAGAGCCGGTGCATGCGGTGCGCGGCGATCCCCGGCGGGGCCGGCGCCAGCGGGATCAGCAGGTCGGAAGGGGCCGGCTGGGCCGTGCCCGCGTCCGCTGTGACGTCCCCGTGCAGCCACAGCGTCAGCATGTAGAGCCCCGGTACCGAGAGCAGGTGCGGCTGGTAGGGGGTGGTGAGCGCGTCGGCCTGGCGCAGCGCGCGCTCGGTGGAGGCCAGGTAGGGGCCCTCGCAGAAGTGCGAGAACGCCCAGCCGTCCGGGGTGTCCACGGTCTCGCCCGCGGCGGCCACCTTGTCGCCGGTACGGATGTGGAAGCGCCAGCCGGTCAGTCGCGCCCGAGGCAGTCCTCCCGGTTCGGTGATCACGGGGTCGAGGACGTGCAGGGGGAGCGGATGCTCGGCGACCAGGGGCCCCGTGGCGTTGCGCAGTGAGGGGGTGCGGGCCTCACGGACGGCGGTGGGGGAGCTCAGGGCGGCGAGAACGCTCCGCAGGGCGGGAGCGGGGGCTGGGGCTACCTGCAGCGGCATGGTGGGCGGCCTCTCATGAGGAGACACGGGGGGTGTTCGGCGGGGCGCGGACAGCACTGTCAGCGATGGAGCAGACGAAGCGGCGGCAGGCCGGGACAGCCCGGATCCGCGGGGCGCGCGGGGGCGGCGACGTACGGAATCAGCGTGGGCATGCGGATCCCTTCCCGTGGCCGGATGCGTCGCGGGCGCGCGGCGGGTCGCGGAGGCTCTGCCTGTGAACGAAGGATATACGAGGAGTGTTCGCGCAGTGTTTCATCTAGCCGTCAGTGATATTACGGGCAAGGCGCTTCCAGGTCACCCTGGGCAGGTAATAGCTCCCCAATTGCGCCGTCGCCCACGCCGTGAACTGCGCTTTCCGCGTTACTGCGGATGGCTGAATCTCATCGGTGTTTTTCACGACACTGCCGCCGACGGCATGTGAATTCCGTCCATGCCCGCGGAATGTGCCGCGAGACGGTGCTCGTGGCCAGCTTAGCGGCTCAGCGCAGGCGCCGGGGGCCTTATCGATCTCAGGGCTGGGCATGATGTGATCACGGCCCACTCGAGGAAGGACCTCCGATGGGGGAAAAGGTCGCGGCCACGGGGTTCGACCTGGCCGACCGCCAGCGCTACCGCAGGAAGCTGAAGCAGTGCCTGCTGGGGTTGGAGCGACTGCTGGAGGAGAAGCGATTCGACCGCCCCCGCAATCTGATGGGGCTGGAGATCGAACTCAATCTCACCGACCGCGACGGGCTGCCGCGCATGATGAACGAGGAGGTCCTCGAGCGCATCGCGAGCCGTGATTTCCAGACCGAGCTCGCACAGTTCAACATTGAAGTGAACATCGCCCCGCACCGGCTTTCCGGCCGGGTCCTGGACCGGCTCGCAGAAGAGTTGCGCATGGGCCTGGGATATGCCGAGGGAAAGGCCCGCGAGGTCGGCGCCCGCATCGTGATGGTGGGAATCCTGCCCACCCTCGGCGCGCAGGACCTGGTCGGTGCCAACCTCTCCCGCGTCGACCGCTACATGCTGCTCAACGACCGCATCCTCGCCGCCCGCGGCGAGGACATCACCCTGGACATCTCGGGGGTGGAGCGGCTGACCTGCGTCTCCGGCTCGATCGCCCCGGAGGCCGCGTGCACCTCGATGCAGATGCACCTGCAGGTCACCCCCGCGCGGTTCGCCGCGGTGTGGAACGCAGCGCAGGTGGTGGCCGGCCCACAGGTCGCGCTCGGCGCCAACTCGCCTTTCTTGTTCGGCCGTGAGCTGTGGCGGGAGACCCGCCCCACGCTGTTCCAGCAGGCCACCGACACCCGCCCCGAGGAGCACCGGGCCCAGGGCGTGCGCCCGCTGACCTGGTTCGGCGAGCGCTGGATCGACTCCGCGTACGACCTCTTCGCCGAGAACGTGCGCTACTTCCCCTCCCTGCTGCCCATATGTGAGGACGAGGACCCGCTGCACGTGCTCGACGAGGGCGGGGTGCCGCAGCTGAAGGAACTCACCCTGCACAACGGCACGATCTACCGGTGGAACCGCCCGGTGTACGCGGTCGTCGACGGCGTGCCGCACCTGCGGGTGGAGAACCGCGTGATGCCCGCCGGGCCCACCGTCGCCGACGTGCTCGCCAACACCGCCTTCTACTACGGGCTCGTCCGCTCCCTCGCCGAGGCGTCGCGCCCGGTGTGGAGCAGGCTGCCGTTCGCCGCCGCCGCGGCGAACTTCGACGCCGCGTGCCGGTACGGCATCGACGCGGTGTTCACCTGGCCCCGGCCGGGACGCGGCAACGGCCTCGTGGAGATCGGGGCCGTCGAACTCGTCCTGGACGAACTGCTCCCGATGGCGGCCGCCGGACTGGACGCGTGGGGCATCGACCCGGTGGACCGGGACCACTACCTCGGCATCATCGAGGGCCGCTGCCGCAAGCGCACGAACGGCGCCGAGTGGCAGGCCGTCGCCTTCCACCAGGAGCTGGACCGCGGACTGGACCGGCAGCGGGCGCTGGCCGCGATGACCCTGCGCTACTGCGAGCTGATGCACACCGGCGCCCCCGTGCACGAGTGGCCCCTGGAACGCTGAGCCGCCGCCCGTGCCGCCCCGCCGATGAGGCAGGATGGCGCGGGTGGAGGCATCTGTGGACAGGAACGCGGCGGAGCCGGGCGGGTCCGGGGCCGGGTCGGTGGAGCGGCTCGGCCCGCGCGCGCTGCGCAGCGAGACCCTGCTGGTGCTCGCGCTGTCGCTCGGGGCGAGCGCGCTCGCGGCGCTGATCAGCTTCATCGGTTCGCTGACCAAGCCCGGCGGGCTCAAGGACCAGGCGGCCACCCTCGTCGGCTCGCAGGCGCCGGGCCGTCCGTGGCTGGACCTGGCCTGGCAGCTGTTCGGTGTCGCCACCGCGCTCGTCCCGGTCGCGCTCGTCGCCCACCTGCTGGCCCGCGAGGGCACGGGTATGCCGGCCATCGGCTTCGACCTGCGCCGCCCGCGGACCGACCTGCTGCGCGGCGCCGCGGTGGCCGCGGCCATCGGCGGCACCGGGCTGCTGTTCTACCTGGGCGCGCGCGCCTCCGGGTTCAACCTGACGGTCGTGCCGGAGTCGCTGCCCGACGTCTGGTGGAAGATCCCCGTGCTGATCGCCTCCGCGGTCCAGAACGCGGTGCTCGAGGAGGTCGTCGTCGTCGGCTACCTGCTGCGCAGACTGGGCCAGTTGGGCTGGACACCGGTCGGCGCGCTGGTGGCCAGCAGCGTGCTGCGCGGCTCCTACCACCTCTACCAGGGCATCGGCGGGCTCATCGGGAACATGGCGATGGGCGTCGTCTTCGTCCTGCTCTACCGGCGCTGGGGCCGGGTGGGGCCGCTGGTGGCGGCCCACGCGCTGATCGACATCGTGGCCTTCGTGGGCTACGCGCTGCTCGCCGGGAAGGTCGGCTGGCTGCCGACCGCGTGAGGCCCCTCTACGGGTGGGCGTGCAGCTCGCCGTCGATCACGGTGACGGCACGGCCGCTGAGCCGCACGCGGTCACCGCGCAGCACCGTCCGCACCAGGCCCGAACGCGCCGAGGCCTGCAACCCGGTGAGCTCGTCGCGGCCCAGACGCCGCGACCAGAACGGCGCCAGGGCGGTGTGGGCGCTGCCGGTCACCGGGTCCTCGTCGATGCCGACGGCGGGGAAGAAGCCGCGCGAGACGAAGTCGTAGCCGGTCGTCGCCGGGGACTCGGCGGCGGCCGTGACGATGAGCCCGCGCTTGGACGGCAGCGCGGCGACGGCGGCGACATCGGGGGTGAGCGCCCGCACGGTCTTCTCGTCGACGACCTCCACCAGCAGGTCGCCCACGTCGTCGCCGGTCTCGTGCACCGACAGCACGTCGGCGCCGATCGCGGCGCCGATGTCGTCGGTGACGACGACCGAGGTCAGCGGGGCTACGGGGAAGTCCATGGTGATGGTGCCGTCGTCGTCGGCCGTCGTCGTGAGGATGCCGCAGCGGGCGCCGAACCGCACCGGACCGCGGGCGGCGCCCGTGCTGTGGAGGATGTGCGCGGTGGCGAGGGTGGCGTGCCCGCACATGTTCACCTCGGCTTTGGGGGTGAACCAGCGCAGGGCCCAGTCCGCGTCCTGGGCGCCCGGCGTGGGGTGGGCGAAGGCGGTCTCGGAGAGGTTGACCTCGGCGGCCACCCGCTGGAGCCAGCCGTCGTCGGGGAAGGCGTCGGCGTCCAGCAGCAGGACGCCCGCGGGATTGCCGGCGAAGGGGCGGTCGGTGAAGGCGTCGACGATACGAATCCGCATGCCCGCGAGCGTACGGAGGCCCGGGCGCCACCGGCCAGGGCCAATCGAGGGGTTGTGGCCCGAGCCATGGGTGCCGCAGTCGCTCCCGCGCCCCAACCGGCACCGGACCCGGCCCACTTGAGGGGCGCCAAGCCCGTGCGGGCCGGGTTCGCCGTCAGGCGGGCGGAGCGTCGTCGCCGGGCAGCGTGCGGACCAGGGCGCCGTGCGCGTCGAGCACGGCCCGGCACTGCGCGCGTTCCGGGTGATCGCCGTCCGGCCCCCGGAGGAGCACCGCGCGCTCGTTCCCCGGGTCGACGGGCCGGGCGAGCCCGGCCGCGACGGCGACGAGGTCGACCAGCGCGGACCTCACCGGGACCTCCGGGTCCGCGGCAAGACGGATCACGAACGGCAGGGCGGCCGCCATCGCGGCGCCCATCCGCACGACACCGTCCATCAGGACGTTGGTGAGCACCCGCGCGGCCTCGGGGGCGGCACTTTCGTCGAGCAGCGCGTGGAGGACGGCCGGGAGTCCGCCGGGGCAGCCGGGGAAGCCGGCCCACGGCACTTCGGCGCAGCCGCGCAGCGCGGGATGCGCCGCACCGTCCCCGCCCGCGTCCGGATGGTCGCGGAGGAACCGGGCCACCATGGCCTCCTTGGCCGCGGTGTCGATCACGCCCATGGTCGTCCGCCCTCCGGCCACGTCGCGCGGGGTCACCATTGTGACCTGGCCGCACCGGGTGCAGGGCGACGGGCTGCGGGTGCGCGACCGTGCTCTCGAGGGGCTGGACGGCACATCGGTCGTCCGCGCGGTGCCCGGTCGCCGTGGGGCGTCCGGGCACCGGTCGGTCATGCCGCCGGGGGCGGCGGCGGTGCGAGCAGCGTTCCGAAGACCGTTTCGAAGAAGTCGTCGAAGGCCTCGCCCGAGCGGCCGGAACGCGCGGCGATCAGCGTGCCCTCCCAGGTGTTGAGGATGAACCGGGCCGTCCGCTCCGTGTCGAGGTCCGCCCGCAGCTCGCCGGCCTGCTGTGCCTCGGCGAGCGCGCCGGAGATCGACGAGGCCCACTGGCCGAGGGACGCACGGACCCCCGCGCGGATCGTCTCGCTGTGGTCGGCGATCTCGGCGCCGAAGTTGCCGATCATGCAGCCCCGGGTGAAGTCCGCGTCCACGGTCTCGTCGCGCAGGAACTCGAAGTGCGCGCGCAGCCGCGCCAGCGGCGCGGTGCCGGGTTCCGACAGTTCGTGCGTCCGCCGGCCCGCGCCGTAGCGGTCGAGCGCGACGAGGGCCAGCGACTCCTTGCTGTCGAAGTGGTTGTAGAACGACCCCTTCGGAACGCCGGCCGCGTCCGTGATGTCCTTCACCCCTGCGGCGTTGTACCCCTTCGCGTGGAACTGTGCGACCGCCGCGTCGACGATCGCCTCGCGCATGCTCTGCCGGGCCATGGTGCCACCTCCGCACCGCAATATGGCCAGTCGTCTCTGATCTGTCAAAAATACACCCGGCAGGGCACGGCCCGCCGGGTCAGGCCGCCGCGTCCAGGACCACCCGGAAGCGGGCCTTGCCGGACATCATGCGCTCGTAGGCCTCGGGCGCCCGCGACAGCGGCATCGTCTCGACCATCGGGCGGATGCCGGAGCGCGAGCTGAACTCGAGGTTGTCCTCGTTCTCGATCGCGGAGCCGGTCAGGCTCCCGCTGATGGTGCGCGAACCGAGGACGAGGTCGGTCGTGGCGACGGAGACCGGGTCCATGGAGACGCCGACCACGACCATGTGCCCGCGCGGGGCGAGTCCGGGAACCAGCGGCGTCATCGACGTGCCGTTCGCCGCGGTGGCGACGATGGCGTCCGCGCCGCCCAGCTTGCGCAGTTCGGCTCCGGGGTCCTGTGCCGCGCTGTCGATGTAGTGGCTCGCGCCGAGTTCGAGGGCGAGCTTCTCCTTCTCCTGGCCGCGGGCGATGGCCGCGACGCGGTAGCCGAGCCGGGCGGCGTACTGGAGGCCCAGGTGGCCGAGGCCGCCGATGCCCTGGACCGCGACGAGCGCGCCGGGGCGGGCGTCCAGCCGGCGCAGGGCGCTGAAGGTCGTGAGTCCGGCGCACAGCAGCGGGGCGGCGAGGGTGGGGGAGAGCTCGTCCGGCACCCGGACCAGGCCGCTGCTGCGGGTGACGAGGACCTCGGCGTAACCGCCGTCGGTGGTGGTGCCGGTCTGCGGCTGGTCGGTGCAGTTGACGAAGTCCCCGCGTCGGCAGGACGTGCACTCGCCGCAGTGACCGCCCAGGAAGCCGACGCCCACCCGGTCGCCGACGCGCCAGGCGCTCACGCCCTCGCCGACGGCGTCGATGACGCCGACGACCTCGTGGCCGGGGACGACCGGCTGCGACGGGTCGGCCCGCAGGCCCTCCACGGCGAGCGCGTCGGAGTGGCAGACGCCGCAGGTCTCCACCCTCAGCCGCACGTGCCCGGCGGGCGGGGCGACGACCTCGCGGGTGACGAGTTCGAAGTTGCGGGCGCCTGTGACCTCGAATGCGCGGTACGTGGACATGGTTCTCCTCGACGGGTCGACCGGTGGGGTGGGGGTGGCCGGGGGCGGGCGCCGCCGCGAGGGCGGCGCCGCCGGGCCGCGGCGCAGGCCGCGCCCGTCACGCCGGAGCGACGGGCGGGCCTGCACCGAAGAACCAATATGACCGGTCGTCTCACATGCGTCAAGCGTGGCCGCCGGCTCCGGCCGCACCCCGGGTGCGACGGCGCCGGCCCGCTCCCGACGGTGGTCGGGGCGGGCCGGCGTGGTGGCGATGGGGGCGGGGCGGTCAGACGACCTGGGCGAAGCAGGCGACGCTCACGGCTGCCGCGAGCACCGTCAGGGATGCCGCCAGGAGCGGCTTGGGGATGCGCACGGGGGAGACCTCCGTTGCTCGGCCGGCGGAGCCGGTGGGGTTCACAGGCAGTAGCGGACGAGCCAGTCGTCGGCGGTGTACACGTCCCGGGCCGGGTCGGGTGCCGTGGCCGGGCTCTCCTGGACCATCTGTTCGGGCCGGACGCGCTCCGGCAGCTTGCCGAACCGGGCCCTGCGCGCCGCCGCGGCGGCATCGGGGGTCTTGTGTTGCGTGGGCGGCATCGCGTCGTCTCCTCCGCCGAAGGGTGTCGTTCCCGTTGACGATGTCCCCCATTTCGTCACCTGTCAAGGAAGTGATTCACCTCACGGGTCGCGGGGTGGGCGGCAAGGGGACGTAGTGCGTCACCTGTTTGACAGGTGATGAAAGGTTCTGCGACAGTCGCACCACCCGGACAGGTGATCCGCTGGGCCGACCGGCCCGGGACGCGCGAGAGAGGCATGATCGTGACCGAGACGCACTACACCGCCGTCGTCACCGCCACCGGCGAGGGCCGCAACGGAGGCCGGGCGGCGTCCAGCGACGGGCACCTGGACCTGACCCTCGCCGTCCCGGAGGAGTTCGGCGGCAACGGCGGGGCGACCAACCCCGAGCAGTTGCTCGCCGCGGGAT
Organism: Streptomyces sp. NPDC006207; assembly: GCF_040613835.1. Taxonomy (NCBI): domain Bacteria; kingdom Bacillati; phylum Actinomycetota; class Actinomycetes; order Kitasatosporales; family Streptomycetaceae; genus Streptomyces; species Streptomyces sp. NPDC006207. The sequence goes on from NZ_JBEXSX010000006.1 coordinate 25,585, forward strand.
GGGCCTCGTGCTTCCTGGGCGCGGTGAAGATCACCGCGGCGCAGCGCAAGGTGCGCGTGCCCGACGTGGCCGTCGTCGCCGAGGTCACCCTCCACCACCGGCACGAACAGGGCGACTACGGCCTGAGCGCCGTGCTGCACCTGGAGGTCGGCGGCGTGGACCAGAAGACCGCCGACGAACTCGGTGCGGGCGCCCACCAGATCTGCCCCTACTCCAAGGCGCTCGCCATCCCGGTGACCGTCGAGGCCACCGTCGTCTGACGCCGTACCCGCCGCCGCCCACCCGCGGCGGCACCGTCCGTCCGCGTCGTGCCGGGGCCACGGGCCCCGGCACGACGCCGTTCCCCCCGGGGCCGTCCGTGAGGGCTCCGTCCGGAGGTCGTCTTGCTCACGCTGCTGCTCATCGGACTGGTCGGCGGATTCGTCACCGCCGTCTCCCCGTGCGTGCTCCCCGTCCTGCCCCTGGTCTTCCTCTCGGGAGGGGTCCCGGCGTCCGGGCAGGCGGCCGAACCGGCGCGCAGGAGCCGGCCGTACGCGGTGATGGCCGGGCTGGTCGTCAGCTTCAGCCTCATCACGCTGTTCGGCACCCTCGTGCTCGGTGCCCTGCCGGTGCCCCCGGACATCCTGCGGTGGGTGGGACTCGGGGTGCTTCTCCTGCTCGGCGTGGCCATGATGTTCCCCGCGGTGCAGGACCTGCTGGAGCGCCCGTTCGCACGTATCGGGCAGCGGCGGGTCGGTGGCGGACGCGGCGGCTTCCTCCTGGGACTCGTTCTCGGCACGGTCTACGTGCCCTGCGCCGGGCCCGTCCTGGCGGCGATCGCCGTCGCCGGCGCCACGCACCGGATCGGCGCGGGGACGGTCGTGCTCGCCGTCGCCTTCGCCGTCGGCACGGCGGTGCCGCTGCTCTTCTTCGCGCTCGCAGGCCGCAGGGTCGGCGAGCGGGTGCGCGCGTTCCGCGAACGGCAGCGGGGGGTGCGGTTCGCCGCCGGACTGACCTTCGTCGTCCTGGCCTTCGGCCTCACCTTCAACCTCACCGACGTCGTGCAGCGTGCCGTCCCCGACTACACCTCGCGCATCAACGACGCGATCGCCGGCCCCGGGCTCCCCGGTGGGCACGGCCCGTCCGGCTCACGGGAGCTGCGCTCCTGCGCGGAGGAACCGGCCTCCGTCCTCCTGGACTGCGGCGCGGCGCCGGAGATCTCGGGGATCCAGCAGTGGCTCAACACCCCGGGGAACGCACCGCTGACGAAGGAGTCACTGGCCGGCAAGGTCGTCCTCGTCGACTTCTGGGCCTACTCCTGCATCAACTGCCAGCGCGCCATCGAGCACGTCGACGCCTGGTACGGGAACTACCGGTCCGACGGCCTCGTGGTGATCGGCGTGCACACCCCCGAGTACGCCTTCGAGCGCGTCCCCGGCAACGTCGCGGCGGGCGCCCGGCGGCTCGGCGTCGACTACCCGGTGGCCCTGGACAACTCCTATGCGACCTGGGACAACTTCGGCAACCAGGCCTGGCCCACCCAGTACCTGATCGACGCCCGGGGCAGGGTCCGGCACGTCGCCGTGGGCGAGGGCGGTTACGGCGGCACCGAGTCGCTGATCCGGCGGCTGCTCACCGACGCGCGCCCCGGCACCGCGCTGCCGCCCCCCACCGACGTACCCGACGACACCCCGACCGACGGGAGGCAGACCCCGGAGATCCCGCTGGGGGCGGGCCGCAGCGCGGCGGTGGTGAACGGACCCGTGGCCACGGGGACCGGTGAGTTCCGCCGCCCGGAGACGCTCCTGCCGGGACAGGCCGCCCTGACCGGGGCCTGGGACGCCGGCGAGGAGGCGATCACCAGCGGGCGGAACGCCGGGATCACCCTGGACTTCTTCGCCCGCGACGTCTACCTCGACGTCGGCGGCACGGGAACCGTCACCGCGACCCTGGACGGGAGGACCAGCACCTTCACCGTCTCCGGCGCCCCCGGCATCCACCGTGTGGTGACCGGGAGTTCGTCCCGGCAGGGCGTCCTGACGCTGAAGCTCTCGCCCGGACTCAGCGCCTACTCCTTCACCTTCGGCTGATCGCACGGCTGCCGGCCGGCCCTACCGCCCTCGTCCGCCCCGCGGCCGGGGGCGGTGGCCTGCTTCCCGGGGGTTCCTGCCAGGCCACCGCGAACGCCGTGCCTGCGCACCGCGCCACCGCGACGGGTGGGCGCCGATGACAGCGGACCCTGGCGGGGGACGGCGAGGTGCGGGCGGTGGGTGCCGACGACGGCCGTGTCCGTGCCGCTGTCGGGACCCGAGGGGGACTCGCCAACGGCCGCGCGGAGGAGGGTTACGCCGGGTACGGCCTCGCCCGCGAGCCGGATGCAGCCGGCGGTGTCCTGGCCGATGAGGGAGCGGAAAGGGGCGGACCGGGTCGCCCGGCTCCGAGGGTGCCGTGCTCCCGATCCGCCCCGAACCGATCTCCGTGACGGGCGGTCACGCCGCCGCCCGCCCCCTGCCGGTGGGCGCGGCTCTTCAGAAGGCGTCGACGTCGACGACGGCCGCGGCGAAGGCCTCCGGTGCTTCCTGGGGGACGTTGTGCCCGATGCCCTTCAGCGTGCGGTGGGCGTACTTCCCCGAGAACTTGGCGCGGTAGGCGGCCCCCTCCCCGGCCGGGGTGAACGGGTCGGCCTCGCCGTCGAGGGTGATGGTGGGCACCCCGATCATCGGGCCTGCGGCGAGGCGCCGCTCCAGGCGGTCGTAGCGCGGATCGCCCTTCTCGAGGCCCAGCCGCCAGCGGTAGTTGTGGAGCACGATGGCCACGTAATCCGGGTTCTCGAAGGACGCCGCGGTGCGGCGGAACGTGGCGTCGTCGAACTCCCACGTGGGGGAGTTGAACTGCCAGACCAGCCGGGCGAGGTCGTGCCGGTTCTCCTCCAGGCCGAGCCGTCCGCGCTCGGTCGAGAAGTAGTACTGGTACCACCACGCCCACTCCGCCTTGGGCGGCAGCGGCTGCTTGTTCGCCTCGCGGTTGGTGATCAGGTAACCGGTGACGGAGACCAGGGCCTTGCAGCGCTCCGGCCAGACCGCGGCGATGATGTCGGCGGTCCGCGAGCCCCAGTCGTAGCCGGCGAGGACCGCCTTCTCGATCCGCAGGGCGTTCATCAGGGCGATGACGTCGAGCGCGACCACCGACTGCTGGGCGTTGCGGAAGGCCCTGGGGGAGCGGAAGCGCGTCGTGCCGTGGCCGCGCAGGTGCGGGACGATGACGCGGTAGCCCTCCGCCGCCAGCAGGGGTGCGACGTCGGCGTAGCTGTGGATGTCGTACGGCCAGCCGTGCAGGAGTATCACCACGGGGCCCTCGGCGGGGCCGGACTCGGCGTAACCGATGTTCAGGACGCCGGCGTCGACCTGCTTGAGGGCGCCGAGGGAGGTGTACGTCCCCCGGACGGATGCGGGTCCCCCGGTGCCCGGCCGCGGCCCGTGCGGTGTCGCCGCCGAGGCGGGCTGCGACGCGAGGCCCGACAGCCCCGCGAGTGACGCCGCGGCCGCGCCCGCACCGAAAACCTTGCCGAAGCTCCGCCTGTCGATCATTCCCAACCTTCTTTCCTGTTCCCGGGGTTCTCCCGGCGGCAACCCTCGCACGCGCATGCGTCACCGGTCAAGGTGGTGACGCAGGTGACGCACTGCCGACGTCGTCCGGGGGCCCACTGAGGTCCGGGGGAGGGGTGGCCGGGCGGGCCGCGGAAGGGGATGGCAGGATGACGTCCGGTCGTCGCCCCGTGCGTGCCGCCCGTGTGGCCGCCGCTCCCGGCCGGCCCCCTCGGGCACCGTGCGGCAGCGTCGCCGGCGGACGGCCCATCGCGCGGCTGCCGCGTCCGCATCGCGGCGGCAGGCGTCCTCGTCGCTACCGCAGGAGTTCCGTCATGTCCCACCGCACCGGCCTGATCCTCGACTTCGGCGGTGTCCTCACCACGCCTTTGCTGCCCGCCGTGCTCGCCTTCGAACGGCGCGAGGGACTGGCCGAGGGGGCGTGCATCACCGCGCTCTACCTCGACGAGGAGGGGACCCGGCGCACCCACGACCTCGAACGCGGCACGATCACCCAGGTGGAATGGAACATCGCGGCGGCCCGCAGCCTCGGCGTGGCGCCCGACAACCTCATGGGCCGGATCTTCGCCGACCTCCGCCCCGAGACGGCCCTGATCGACGCCGCGGCCGCCGCCCGGCGCGCCGGGGTGCGCGTGGGGATCCTGTCCAACTCCGTGGGCTCCGCGCCGTGGGACCTCTACGACGGCCACGACCTGGAGGGTTCGTACGACGCGGTGGTCATCTCCGAGCACCACGGGATGCGCAAGCCCGAGCCCGCCATCTTCGAACTGGCGCTGGAGAAGCTCGGTCTGCCCGCCGAGGCCTGCGTGTTCGTCGACGACACCGAGCAGTACCTGGCGCCCGCGGCGCAGCTGGGGCTCGCGGGCGTCCACGCCAAGGACCCCAAGGAGACGATCGCGCAGCTGGAGGTCCTGCTCGGCGTCGCACTGACCTGAGCGGCGGGACCGGGACCGGGCCCGGGGCCGGGTGGGCCGCCGTGTGCGGCCCGCCCGTGTGCCCCGGGATCAGATTGCGGACGCCAGCCGCCGCAGGATCCGCTCCGCGGGCTCCTCGGTGGCGTGGCGGTAGCCCGTGCCCGCCCACAGGTTGATCCGCTCGGGGTCGCCCGCGGCGGCGGCCGCCTTGCGCATCGGGCTGGTCAGATGGTGCAGGGCCGGGTAGCCGGCCGGAGCGTGCCCGGTGTGGCGGTCGGTGAAGCCGTTGCGCAGTGCCCTCGCCGGACGACCCGTGAACGCCCGGGTCACCATCGTCCCGGTGCGTGCCGGGTCGGCCAGCGCCGCCCGGTGCGGCGCGGAGGTGCCGGCCTCCTCGGCGCGCAGCAGGACGGTGCCGACCATGACCGCGTCGGCTCCGGCCCGCAGCGCACCGGCCACGGCGGCCGGGGTCGCCAGGCCTCCGGCGGCGACGAGCGGCAGGGGCACCGCCGCGCGCACCTCGCCGAGCAGGTCCTCGAGGGGGACGGCCGCCGGTACGTGCTGCGGGGTGAGCGTGCCGGAGTGCCCGCCCGCGGCGGACGCCTGCACGGCCAGTGCGTCCGCGCCCGCCTCCGCGGCGGCCCGGGCCTCCGCGGCCGAGGTGACGGTCAGGACGACCAGGCTTCCGGCGGCGCGCAGCGCGGAGACGACCGAGGCGTGCGGGACGCCGAAGGTGAAGCTGACCACCGGCACCGGGTCGGAGAGCAGCAGGTCGACCTTGTCCGCCCAGTGGTCGTCGTCCTCGACGATCTCCGCCGCCTGCGCGTCGATGCCGTGCGTCCCGGCGTCGGGCGCGATGGCGCGTGCGTAGCGCCGGAAGGCGTCGGGGTCCACCGGGACGGGATTGGGTGCGAAGAGGTTGACGCCGAAGGGCACCTGTCCGGGCCGGACCGCGGCGATCTGCTCGGCGAGCGCCGCCGCGGTGCGGTATCCGCCGGGCAGGAAGCCCAGGCCGCCGGCTCGGGCGGCCGCGGTGACCAGCGCGGGGGTGGTGGGACCGCCGGCCATCGGCGCGGCGAGGACCGGGGCGTCGACCCCGAGTGCGGCCAGTGGCGAGACCATGATGTGAGTGTTCCTCCTGCGGGGCGGCGACGGTCGTTCGCGCGGTGGGCGCGGGGCGGGCGGTGCCGGCGGCGGGCTTCTCGCCGGCGTCACGGTGCGGCCCGTGTTTGCCAGTATACGACCGCCCAACTATTTTTATTAGACCGGTCGACTATCATCGCCCATCCCTGATCCGGCCGCCCTCCGCACGCGGACGGGTGCCGTTCTTCCTACCGTTGAGCACAGAGGAGAACCGACATGAGCGCTGACCCGAAGGACGCCGCGAACGACCCGATGCGCGAGACGCTGTCCCGCTGGAAGGCCGCCTTCGACGGCCACCGGCCGGACGAGATGGCCGAGTTGTTCACCGTGGACGCCCTGTTCCAGGGGTTCGGGCCCGAAACCACGGCCGGCCGTGACGCGGTGCGCGCCTACTACGAGGCCGTGACGGAGGACCGCTGGGCGGACGTGGGGAAGGTGCAGGGCTACCGCATCGGCGACCGGGTGGCCGGCGGCTTCGCCGACGTCGTCTTCCGGGGCGCGGAGGGTTGGGAGGCCGCCGTGCACCTCTCGCTGGTCCTGCAGCGCGAGGGTGACGACTGGCTGATCCGCGCCTACCACGTCTCGCGGATCGTCACCGACCACTGAGGCCGAAGGCCCCCCGTCCGCCGGGTGGAGCGCGTTGCGAGGTTCCGCCTCCCAGCAGGGAGGGCGGCGGTCGTGGCGCCGCCCCCGCCCGTGGGCGCAGGGTGGAAGGGCGCAGGACCGGCGGTTCGTACACCGGTCCGGCCGCGTGCCCGCCCGTCGAAGGTTCCGGCAGTTTCGAAGAGAGGCAACACCGTGAAGGAGTTCCTGGTCGAACTCACCACCACCGTCCCCGAGGGCACCGACCCCGCCGAGGTGGACCGGCGTCGCGCGGCCGAGGCCGTCCGCGCCGGGGAACTGGCCGCCGCCGGCCACCTCGTCAGGCTGTGGCGCCCCGTGGGCGAACTGCGCAGCATCGGCCTCTGGCGCGCCGCCGACGAGGCCGAGCTGTACGAGAAGGTCCTCGGCACGCTGCCGCTGTGGCCGTGGATGGCCGCGGCCGTCACCGCCGTGCAGTCCCACCCCAATGACCCGGGGAAGGCGAACGGCGACGCCTGACGGCGCACGCCCGCCGCACACGCGGCACCACACACGGCTCCCCGCCGCCCGGACACGGTCGCGACGGGGAGCCGTGGTCCGTCCGGTCCCGTCCCGGAACCCACCCGTCGAGGAATGTGTCATGATCCAATCAACCCGGCGCCCGGCCGCCGCACGCGGCGGCGCCCCCGGGTCGCCCTGGGCCCATGTGGCCCGGGCCGGGGCGGCGCTGGCGGCGGCCATGGGGGTCGGCCGTTTCGTCTACACCCCGATCCTCCCCCTGATGCACGCTCAAGCGGGCCTGACGGCCGGGGCCGGTGCGCACCTGGCGACGGCCAACTACGTCGGCTACCTCGCCGGAGCGCTCGCCGGGACCGTCCTCCCCCGGCTGACGCGCTCCGCCGCCGTCCTGCGCGGTTCGCTGGTGCTGCTCGTCGTGAGCCTTGCCGCCATGCCGCTCACGCACGCGACCGCCGTATGGCTGGTGCTCCGGCTGGTCGCGGGCACGGTGAGCGCGACGGTCTTCGTCATCGCCGTCAGCGCGCTCCTCGGGCGGCTGCGCGCGCACCCCGCACACCTGCCGGGCTGGGGCTTCGGCGGGGTCGGCGCAGGGATCGCGCTGTCCGGCCTGCTCGTCCTCGTCCTGCGCGGCTTCGCCGACTGGCGGGCCGCGTGGTGGGCGTCCGCCGCACTCGCCGCGCTGCTCGCCGTGCCGGCGTGGACCATGCGGACGGAACCCGCGCCGGACGCGCCGGACGCGCCGGACGCGGCGGACGCGGCGGCCGCGTCGGTCGATGCGGCCCCCGGAGCGCCGGGGCGGACGGCGGCGCCGCGCACGCACCGCTGGTTCGGTGCCCTGTTCGCGTCGTACACGCTGGAAGGCGTCGGCTACATCATCGCCGGCACCTTCCTGGTCGCCGCGATCGACCAGGGCTCACCCGGACCGCTCGGCACCGCCGCGTGGGTGCTGGCAGGGGTGGCGGCCGTCCCCTCCGCCGCGCTGTGGGCGTGGCTGGGACGGCGCTGGTCCCGCCCGGACGTGCTGCTCGCCGCGCTGGTCGTGCAGGCCGCCGGCATCGCCCTGCCGGCCCTGGTCGGGGGGTCCGCCGCCGCGCTCGTCTCGGCGTTCCTCTTCGGCGCCACCTTCATCGGCGTGAGCACGGTCGCCCTCGCGGCCGGGACGCATCTGCGGTTCCCACGTGCGGTCGCCCTGCTGACCGCCGGCTACTCGGTGGGTCAGATCCTCGGCCCTGTGGCCGTCGCGCCGCTGCTGCGCCACGGCTACCAGCAGGCACTGGTCCTGGCGGCACTGGTCGTCCTGGCCGCCGCCGCGGCGGCGTTCGTGCTGCGCATCGGGTTCCCGCACCGCTTGGACCTGCCCGCCCCTCGGGAAGCCGCCTCCGGCGGCGCCGCCCCCGTCCGGGTTCCGGGTCTTTGACAGTTCTCGACCGGTCGTCTACGTTATATGTGACCGGTCGTCTAGTACCGGATTCCCCATGACACCCCCTGGAAGAAGTAACACCATGAGCATTGAGGGTCAGAAGGTCGCGGTCATCACCGGTGCGTCGCAGGGCATCGGTGCCGGTCTGGTCGAGGCGTACCGGAAGCTGGGGTACGCGGTGGTGGCCACGTCGCGGAACATCGGCGACTCGGCGGACCCGGGCGTCGTGACGGTCCGCGGCGACATCGCCGAGTGGGCGACCGCGGAGCGGGTGATCGCGACGGCGGTGGAGCGCTTCGGCCGGGTGGACACGCTGGTCAACAATGCGGGGATCTTCGTGGCGAAGCCGTTCACGGAGTACACCGAGGCGGAGTACCGCGCCGTGCTCGGCATCAACGTGGACGGCTTCTTCCGCATCACGCAGCTGGCGGTGGAGCGGATGCTGCAGCAGGGCGGCGGGCACGTGGTCCAGATCTCCAGCAGCCTCGGGGACCAGGCGGACGCGAAGATCACGTCGGTGCTGGCCTCGCTCACGAAGGGCGGCCTGCAGTCGGCGACCCGGGCGCTGGCGACCGAGTACGCGAAGCAGGGGATCCGGGCGAACGCGGTGGCGCTCGGCACGATCAAGACCCCGATGCACCCGGTGGAGACCCACGAGTGGCTGGCCGAGCTGCACCCGGTCGGGCGCATGGGCGAGATCGCCGACATCGTCGAGGCGGTGCTCTACCTGGAGAACGCGCCGTTCGTGACGGGCGTGACCCTGCCCGTCGACGGCGGCCAGACCGCCGGCCGCTGACCGGCTGGCTGCACAGGCCGTGAGTTCACGGCGGCGGCCCCGGACGGAGACGTCCGGGGCCGCCGCCGCGTCATGCGCCCGGGGTGGGGCTCGGGGGTCCGGAGAGCGCGGACTTGGCGCGCCGGGTCTCCTCGTCGGCGAGGACTTCCGGCCGGTCGTGGAGCAGCGCGTCCATGGTCAGTTCGGCCACCGTCCCGGCGCTGATCTTCGGGGCGTCGGTCCACGCGCTGAGTTCGGTGTCCACGAAGCTCGCGTGGACGCCCACCACCAGCGTGCCCTGGGGGTGCAGGGCCTGCCGGAGGGTGTCGGTCAGCGACCATGCGGCCGCCTTGGAGGCCGCGTACCCGGGGATCAGCGGCTGGCCGACCCAGGACGCCAGCGAGAGCATGTTGACCAGCGCCCCGCCCCCGTTCGCGGCCAGGATCGGGGCGAAGGCCCGGGAAACGGCCCAGGTGCCGAAGTAGTTGACCTCCATCGCCTGGCGCGCGCCGTCGAAGGAACCCTCCAGCAGACGGGTGCCGGCGCCGCCCGTGCCCGCGTTGTTGACGACGATGCTGACGTCGCCGGCCGCGGCGGCCGCCGCGGCGACCTCGTCGGGCTTGGTGACGTCCAGGCGCAGGGGTACGAGGGTGTCGTCCACCAGGCTCTGGTCGACGAGGCTCTCCGGATCGCGGACGCCCGCGTAGACCTTGGACGCGCCGTGCGTGATGAGCGCGCGGGCGAAGGCGCGGCCGATGCCGCGGCTCGCGCCCGTCACCAGGGCGACCGACCCCTTGATGTGCATCGTGCCTCCTTCCTGCGGGCGCGCCCTGCCCGCACGGCCGCGCGGTCGTCGGCGGCCCCGGGCGGTGTGCGGCAGCCCTCGGCGCAGGCGTGGATCGGCCTGCGGGGCCAGGCTAACAGCTGACTTTAAGTGTGAAAGTCAGATGACTGGGCCGGTCGGGCCGCTGGCCGCCCTGTTCGGCCCACTGGGCGAGCCGGCGCAGGGCCCGGTCGGAGGCGGTCGCGGGCTCCGCGGTGCGGACGCCGAGGATCTGGTCCGGATCGCCGGTGGCGCTTGATGCCGTGGCCGTCCCACCACGTCGGGAGGTCCTCGTCGCGCCCGGACAGTTCGCCGACCAGCTCGGCGAGCCGGGGGTCGTGGGGGTGCTTGCCGGAGTAGAGGCGGGCGTCGAGGAAGATGAAGCGGGCCATGCTCCGCTGCCGCTGGGGGAGCGCGTCGAAGCCGGTGTGGAGCGCATGGGCGAGCCGGTCGGCGGCCGGGACGCAGGTGCGGCGCCCCACCACCAGCGCGGGGCCCTCGGTCATCGGCTCCAGGAGGCGGTGCAGGGCCGGACGGACCTGTTGCGGCGGCAGCGGACGGGGCGCCGGGGCGGTGGGGCGGAGGACCTGGCCACGGTGAACAGATGGACCCGTTCGTCGTCGGTCAGGCGCAGGGCGCGGGCGGTTCGGGGACCGGGCCGGCCTGCGCGGGGGAGATCTTCGCGCGGCGTGAGCGGAGGAACTCCCCGAGCGCGGCGTTCCGGGCGTTGTCCCTGGTCATGTGCGCGTATGTCTCCCTCACGCCACGGCGCCCGCCACGGGGGAACGCGCCGCGCAGGGGTACTGCGGGAGCCCCCCCCGGGGCCGGGCGTCAGGCCCGGGCCCCCGCGTGGTCCTCCCACGCCTGCTCCAGGGCACGGGTGAACAGCTCGACGGGCTGCAGTCCGCTCACGCCGTACTTCCGGTTCAGCACGAAGAACGGCACGCCGCCGGCGCCGAGTTCAGCGGCCAGCCGCTCGTCGGCCCGTACCTGCTGGGCGTAGGCGTCGGGGTCGGCCAGGACGGCGCCTGCCTGCGCCCGGTCCAGTCCCGCCTCGGCCGCCAGGTCCAGCAGGGTCTCCGTGTCGTAGACGGAACGCTCGTCCGCGAAGTTCACCCGGAAGGCGAGGTCCAGGAGCTCCTGCTGGACGCCGTGCTCCTTGGCGAAGTGCAGGAGGCGGTGGACGTCGAAGGTGTTGCCGTGGACGCGGCCGCCGATCCGGAAGTCCAGTCCTTCGGTGCGCGCCTCGGACGCGGCGTGCTCCTCCCGTGCGACCTGCTGCTCGCGGGTGCGCCCGTACTGCGCGGCCACGGCGTCGATGATCGGTGTCGTGCCGTTCTTGGCGTCCGGGTTGAGCTCGAACGACCGGTGTACCACCTCGACGCCGTCACGGTGCTCGAAGCCGGCGAGGGCCCGCTCGAAACGGGCCTTGCCGGCGTAGCACCAAGGGCAGGCGATGTCGGTCCAGATCTCGACGCGCATGTTTCCGCATCTCCCTGTTCGTGGGTTCGGTGAGGATGTGGGGAGCGGCGCCGCGCGGTTCCCCCGGTGAGGGGGCCTGCCGCGCGGCGCCGCTGCCGGCGGGGTGCCGGGAGGGGTCAGGCCGCCTTGAGCTGCGCGGCGACGCGCACGACGCGCTCGGCCTGGACCCGGGCGGCGGTGCGGGTGACCTCGTCCACGGGGTTGTTGCCCTGGCCGTCCACGTGGGAGGTGCCGTAGGGGTTGCCGTCGACGAACTTGGAGGGCTGGGTGAAGCCCGGGGTGACGGTGATGCCGCCGAAGTGGTGGATCGAGGTGTAGAGGGCCAGCAGCGTGGCCTCCTGGCCCGCGTGCGCGGTGGCGCTGGAGACGAAGGCGCTGTAGACCTTGTCGATCAGCTTGCCCTCGGCCCACAGCCCGCCGAGCGTGTCGATGAACTGCTTGAGCTGCGCCGAGACGTTGCCGAAGCGGGTGGGGGTGCCGAAGATCACGGCGTCGGCCCACTCGACGTCCTCGGGCGTGGCGTGCGGGACGTGCGTGTTCGCCGCGTGGTGGGCGGCCCAGGCCGGGTTGCTCTCGATGGCGGCCTGGGGGGCGAGTTCGGCCGTCTTCACCAGGCGCACCTCGGCGCCGGCCTTGACGGCGGCGTCGTGCAGTTCCCTGGCGATCTCGGTGATGGTGCCGGTCGACGAGTAGTAGACGATGGCGAGCTTGACGGGGGTGGCCACAGGAGGCTCTCCGGTTCTTTTCGTTGCTGTGCGATGGGGGGATGGGCGGACCGGAGGAACTAACTGACCGGTCGCCTATTTGAAGCTAGACGACCGGTCGACAACTGTCAAAGGCATGTGCTCGCACCGGTTCTCGCCGGAGTGCCGATCATTGAGGCCTCATTGACCCGTCAAGAAGCTAAAGTGGGGGGATGGCGTCCACGAAGCAGCAGTTGCAGCCCCTCAGCGCGAGGGAGGAGGCTTTCGTGCGCGCGCTGGGCCGGGTGCTCCTGGAGCTCCCGCGTGCCGTCGACGCCGACATGGTCGAGGGGGCGGGGCTGCCGCTCTCCGAGTACACGCCGCTGAGGCACCTGTCCGAGACCCCGGGGCGCGCGATGCGGATGAGCGAACTCGCCGCCGCCTGCAGCCTCTCCCTGAGCGGGATGACCCGCGTCGTCATCCGGCTCGAGAAGCACGGCTGGGTGGAACGCGTCAAGTGCGCCGAGGACGGCCGTGGTTGGAACGCCGTGCTGACGGACGCCGGGCTCGAGCGCCTGGAGCAGGCCTGGCCGACGCACCTCGCCAGCGTGCGACGCCACCTCGTCGAACCCTTCGCCGACCAGGACCTCGCCGCGCTGACCATCGCGCTGGGCCGGGTGGCGACCGACCAGGGCGCCTCCGCCTGACCCCGGCCTGAGACCTCCGCCTGTTCGCCGTCGAGGCCGGCACGCCGGCACGCCGGCGGGCCGCAGTGGGCAGAATGGGTGTGCCGCCGTCGGGCCGGTGCCTTGCCCTCTTGTTCGTCACCTGTCAAAATGGTGACATGATGCATGTGTTCAAGTGCGGCATGCCCGTGCTGGACTTCGTGGGAACCCTGAGGCGCCGTCGCAACCCGGAGCCCCAGGAGATGCTCACCACGCCCGAGAGCCTCGACGCCTGGTTCCGCGAGTCGGGGCTCGTCGACGGGGACGTCCTCTCGCAGCCGTCCGACGTGGCGGAGGCGGTCTCCCTGCGGGAGGCGGTCTTCTCGCTCGTCAGGTCCGCGCTGAACAAGGAGGACTACGACACCGACGCGCTCGCGCTCCTCAACGCGGCGGCACGCAGGCCGTCCGCCGTCCCGCAGCTCACCAGGGACGGGCGCAGGGTCGAGGCGACGCCGCAGCAGGCCCTGTCGTCGCTGGCCCGGGAGGCCGTGCGGCTCCTCAGCGGCCCGGACGCGGAGCTGGTCAAGGAGTGCAGCAGGCCGGAGTGCACGCAGATCTACCTCGACCGCTCGCACGGCAGCCGTCGCGAGTGGTGCGCCATGGACCCCTGTGGCAACCGTGTGAAGGCGGCGGCGTACCGCGCGCGAAAGAAGGCGGCCACGCCGCGGACGGCCGTGTCCGCGTAGCACACCGCCGCGCGGGGGAGCGAGTGCCCGTCGATACGCCCGGGTGGCCGGGCCCCGCAGAACGGGGCCCGGCCACCCGGGCGTTGCGTGGGTGCGGCGCGGCGACGTTCAGCGCTCCGGCGTGTCCTCGGCCGCCGGGCGGTCCTCGTCCAGCCAGTGGGCGTGCCATCGCCGCGCCCAGCCCAGGGAGACGTACCCGGTGCGCATCCCGAGCCGCGCCTCGGGGTCCTGGAACGCCTTGCGGATGTGCCCGATCAGCACCAGGGCGATGGCCCAGGCCAGGAGGTCGTGCACGAAGATCGCGCTGGTGCGGGAGACCGCCGGCAGCAGGCCCGTGAACCACATCAGCAGCCCCGTGGCCGTCATGACCAGCACGACCCCGGCGAGCCAGCCAGCGTAGAGCTTCTGACCGGCGTTGAACTTGCCGGCGGGACGCATGTCCGGCGAGGTCAGCCGCCGGCGCGCGGCCCGCAGCCAGCGCTTGTCGTACGGGGCGAAGCGGTTCAGCCTGCGCAGGTCCGCGCGGAAGGCGGGGGAGGCGAGTCCGAGCAGGAAGGGCAGCGGCAGCAGGATCCCCGACCATTCGTGGACCGTCGCGAGCAGGTGGCGGCGGCCGACGAGCTGGGCCAGCGGCCCCAGGTAGAGGCAGGCCGCGGTCACCAGGCACACCAGCATCAGCAGACCGGTGCCGCGATGCACCCAGCGCTCGGCCCTGGTGAACCGCAGTACGCGCCCGGAGCGTTCAGGCGGCCTGCGCGTCGCCGCGCTGGTCGGCGCCGTCGAGCCAGCCGTCGACGTCATAGCCGTACTCCTCCCAGTAGCCGGGGATGACCTTGTCGGTCACGGTGATTCCGGACAGCCACTTGGCCGACTTGTAGAAGTACATCGGCGCGGCGTAGAGCCGGACGGGGCCGCCGTGCTCGTGGCTGACGGGCTTGTCCTGCATCTTCAGGGCGACCAGCATGTCGGGGCGGCGCGCCTGGGTGAGGGTCAGGCTCTCGGTGTAGACGCCGTCGAAGCACGTGAAGTGGATCGCCTTGCCCTCCGGGCGCACCCCTGCCGCGTCCAGGAGGTCCGACAGCGGCACGCCCTCGAAGGGGGTGTCCGCCACCCGCCAGCCGTCGGTGCACTGCACGTCGCGCACGATCCGCTGCTGCGGGAGCGCGCGGAGGTCGTCGAGGGTGTACGTCCGCGGACGGTCGACGAGACCGTTGACCTTCAGCCGGTAGGTCCGCTCGTCCTTGCGGGGCACCGAGCCGACGACGCTGTAGTAGCGGAAGCCGCCCGGGTTGGGGAGCACCCCGGTGAGCCCGGTGGGGTCGGCCTGGGAGGCCGCGCCGAGGAAGTTCTCCCAGCCGCGCTGCAGCCAGGGTGCGGCGGCGACGCCGGCGACGCCGGCGCCGAGCATGCCGAGCATGGTGCGGCGCGCCACGGGGGCCCCGCGCTCCGGCTGCTTCTCGTGGTCGGCCGCGGTCATCACGCCCCCTTCCGGGAGACGAACTCGGCGGCCCGCTCGGCGATGGCGTAGACCGTCGCGTTGGTGTTCCCCGAGACGATCGACGGCATCACCGAGGCGTCGGCGACGCGCAGCCCGTCGATGCCGCGGACCCTGAGCTCCTCGTCCACCACGGCGCCCTCGTCGGTGCCGAGCCTGCACGTGCCGACCGGGTGGAAGTAGGACGCCAGGCCCCTGCGGAGGTAGGCGGCGACCGCCGCGTCGTCGTCGACGTCCACGCCGGGCAGCACCTCCTCGCCGCGCCAGCCGTCGAGCGCCCTGGCCCGGCCGATCTCACGGGCCGCGCGGATGCCGGCGACCATGGTCCGCAGGTCACGGGGGTCGGCGTAGTAGTCCGGGTCGATCAGGGGGGCGGTCCCGGGCGCGGATGAGGCGAGCCGCACCGTGCCGCGGCTGTGCGGGCGCATCAGCGAGACGCGGATCGTGTAGCCCTCGCGCGGCCCCGCGAGGGCGGGCGCATGGCTCGGGACGTCGACGAAGATGATCTGCAGGTCGGGGGCGTCGGCGGAGGGCGTGCTGCGCAGCAGGCCCAGTGCCTCCCCGTGGTTGTTCCGCGCGGCGGGGACCGGGCGGGCGGCGGAGTAGACCAGACCGGCCATCACATGGTCCTGCAGGCCGCTCCCGACGCCGGGCAGGTCGTGGACGACCTCGACGCCGGTCTCCCGCAGGTGCCGGCCGGGGCCGATGCCCGAGAGCATGAGCAGGTGCGGGGTGCCGATGGCGCCGGCCGTGAGGATCACCTCACGGGTGGCGCGGGCGGTGACCTCTTCTCCTCCGGCGGTGTACGCCACCCCGGTGCAGCGGTCGCCGTCCAGCAGGACGCGGTGGACGAGCGCACCGGTCACCACGCGCAGGCCGGCCCGTCCCGACGCGGGGGTGAGGTAGGCGTCGGCGGCGCTCTGACGCCGGCCGTCGACGATGTTCAGGTCAGGCCAGCCGAATCCCTCCTCCAGCCCGGAGCTGATGTCGGCCGCCCTGCGGTGGCCCGCTTCCGCGGCCGCTTCCAGACAGGCCTCCAGCACCGGGTTCGGCTCGCGGGCGGGGGCCACGGCCAGCGGTCCGTGCTGCCCGCGCGTGCGGGGGTCGCGGCCCTCCGCGCGCTCGCTGCGCATGAGGTACGGCAGGAGGGCGTCGAAGCCCCAGCCCTTCGCGCCGCCGGCGGCCCACGCGTCATAGGCGCTGCGGTGCCCGCGGGTGAAGACCATGGCGTTGATCGCCGACGACCCGCCGAGGCCCCTGCCCCGGGCGAGCGCCACGGACGTGCCGGTGGCGGCCTGCTCGGTCGTGCGGTCGCCCCAGTCGGACGACGTGCCCAGCAACCGCGGCCACGCGGGGGGAACCGGCATCGCCTCCGGCACGTCGGGGCCGCCCGCCTCCAGCAGGAGGACGCGGGCGCCGCCGTCCTCGGACAGGCGCGAAGCCAGCACACTGCCGGCCGTTCCCGCGCCCACCACGACGTAGTCGTAATCCACAGCCTGGCTCACGCGGCCTCTCCTCGGTTCCGGGGACGCGATGACCGATCTGATCACCTATTGAAGTGGTGATGACTTTCGCACAGAAAAAAGTCACCTGTCAAGGCGGTGACGAGTGAGGGCGTCCAGGGTCGCATGGTGAGACGCGGCGTCGTGAATGAACCGATTGACGCCATTATGCGTCGCAGTTACTTGCATGGTGCAGCACTTTCCTGATCTACTCCTTGACGCAGCAAGCTATTGGCCCGGGGTCTGCGGCTCTCGCGTGCACGCCCGTCCGGACAAGAAGAGGGATCTTCGTGAGCTTCCACCGTCGGGGCGGTGACGCACCGGGAGGTCGTGCGACTGCGATGCACCGGCCGAGTTCGGCCGCCGATGCGGTCCCCGCCCCTCACGCCTCCCGGTTCCCCCTCGCGGGTGCGGGAGTTGCGGCGGATGCCGGGAATTCGGCTGATGGACCCCCGCGCTCTTCCCGCTCGCCGTCCGGAGGATCCGGCCCGCCGCCGGCGAACCGCGCGACGGTGGCTCGATAGTGACGGTGCCTCAATTCCGGGGATTCGGCGTGGGTAGAATCCGCGAGCCTTCCACGGGCCGATGGAGCGTCACATCGACGTCCGGCCAGGGGAATTGGCCTCACACGTTCAAGATTTGGGATCGTTCATGACATCAGAAACATCCATACGCCGGCACGCCAGGCGGCGCAGGCCCGGTCTGCTGGCCGCGGTCGGCGCGCTGGTGATCGCGGGTTCGGTGGCCGTGCCGTTGACGGCGCAGGCCACCGGTGCGGCGCCGGCGGAGACCGCCCGGCAGCGCGACTTCGCCGCGGCGGCCGAGGAGTACCACGTGCCGGAGCAGGTGCTGCTGGCCGTGGCGTACCAGGAGTCGGCGTGGGACGGGCACGCGGGCGCGCACAGCGCGAGCGGCGGCTACGGTCCGATGCACCTCACCGACGTGACGGCGGAGATGGTGGCCGGTGGTGACGCCGGAGCGGCCGGCCGCAGCGACCTCGCGTCCTTCGTCGCCGACCCGGCCCTGCACACCCTCCAGGCCGCGGCGAAGCTCACCGGCCTGTCGGCGCGGGAGCTGAGGAACGATCCGGCGGCCAACATCCGCGGCGGCGCGGCGCTCCTCGCGTCGTACCAGCAGGCCACGGCCGGAACCGCCTCCGCCGAACCCGGCGACTGGTACGGAGCCGTGGCCCGTTACAGCCAGGCCTCGCAAGCGCAGGGTGCCAAGGCGTTCGCGAACCGTGTCTTCGCCACCCTGGCCAAGGGCGCCGGCCGTACCACGACGGACGGGCAGCGGGTCAGCCTCGCCGCCGCGCCGCAGGTCAAGCCCGCCACGAGCCAGTTGGCGAAGCTGCACCTGAAGGCCGCGGCGACCGCCGACGTCGAGTGCCCCGCCACCGTGGACTGCACCTTCGTGCCGGCGGCGTCGACCAACGGCCAGGTCTCCAGCCGGCCCGCCAACGGGGTCCGCATCGACACCATCGTCATCCACGACACCGAGGGCTCGTACGAGTCGGCGATCGCCACCTTCCAGGCCCCGGGCAGCACGACCGCCTCGCACTATGTGATGCGGTCGTCGGACGGTGCGGTGACGCAGATGATGCCCACGAAGGACATCGCCTTCCACGCGGGCAACTACTCCACCAACATGCACTCCATCGGCATCGAGCACGAGGGCTACGCGGCGCACGGGGCCGACTGGTACACCGAGGCGCAGTACGAGGCCACGGCGGAGCTGGTGAAGTACCTGGCCGAGCGCTTCGACATCCCGCTCGACCGGCAGCACATCCTGGGCCACGACAACGTTGTCGGCCCTGCGTCGTCCTACGTCGCGGGCATGCACTGGGACCCGGGCACCGCCTGGGACTGGGAGCACTTCATGGCCCTGCTCGGCGCGCCCGTCACGGGCGAGCACGGGGTCGGTGACATCGGCTCGGTGGTGACCATCGCCCCCGGCTTCGAGCGGAACCAGCAGACCGCCGAGATCTGCCCGTCCGAGGACCCGACCGGTGCCACCCCCGAGTGCACCAAGGTGACGCAGGCGGCCAACACCCTGTTCGTGCGCACCGCCCCCAGCAGCACCGCGCCCCTCTTCGGGGACCCGGCGATCCACTCCGGTGCCGCCGGCACCGACCGGATCAACGACTGGGGCAACACCGTGCAGGCCGGCCAGCAGTTCGTCGTCGCCGGCAAGGAGGGCGCCTGGACCGCGATCTGGTTCAGCGGCGCGAAGGTGTGGTTCTACAACCCGCACTGCGCCAACACCGTTCCGGCGCACGGCGGTTACACCCTCATCAAGGCCGGCGTGACGCCCGCCACGCCGCCCGGCAAGGTGTACGGCACCAGCTACCCGGACGCCTCGGAGTACCCGGCCGGGTATGGCGCCTCCTCGCAGGCCCCGCTGAGCATGTACAGCATCCCGTCCGGCCAGGCGTACGTCGCCACCGCGCCGCCCGCCCTGACCGACGACTACTTCAAGAACGACGGCAAGGTCGTCTTCGGCGCCAAGAAGATGTACACCATCCAGTACAACCACCGCACCGCGCTGGTGTACGCGGGCGACGTCATCGCCACGGAGCGTCCCGCGCACAACGACCGCTGATCCGGTCGCCGGCGCCCGTTCCGACGCGCTGAGGGTGGGGCCCGTGAGCCACGGCTTCCGGGCCCCACCCGCATCCGGGCCCCCTGTTCGGGGCCCCCTGTCCTGCCCTTTCCCGTCCTTCGCCCGCGCCGGTCCGGCGTGGAGCGGCACCCCGGTGAGCGGGACTCACCGACTGCACCACTTCTGGAGCCACAGGTGCGCACAGCACTCCTGCCCGCAGCACTCGCCACCGCCGCACTCGGTGTGTCCGCCGTCTCCTGCGCGGACGCGCCCCGCCCCGGTGGCACGGCCGCCGAGGCCCCCGCGGAGGACCTGCGGGTGGGGGCCGTCTGCTCCTCGCACTTCGCCTTCGCCACCGACGTCTCGTGCGGGCTGGTGGACCTCGGCGACGTCCGCTTCCACTGCACCGGTGAGCACGACGGCCCCTGTCCCCGGACCCGTTCCGTGACGTTCGAGAACATCGGCAGCACCTCGGTGCGGCTCGTGGCGGTCAGCGGGTCGGCGCCGGGGGAGCGGCACGAGGCCGTGTCCCGGGCGCTGCCGACCGGGGCGCGGGCGGTCGTGGCGCCGCGCGACGGTGACCGGTACCTCTACGACGTCCTCCTGCGCGCGAAGACCGGCTCGGCGGCGGTGGGGGTCGTCGCCGTCTCCTGACGTCACCCGGTGGGACCCGCGGCAAGAGCGAGATGGCGGTGTGGTTAACATATGAGCACCGCCTAGCTCGAAAGATAAGCCTGTGACTGTCAACGAGGACTCGTTCACCGACTGGAAGCACCGCGAGGAGATCGCGGAATCGATGATTCCGATCATCGGGAAGCTGCACAGGGAGCGGGACGTGACCGTCCTGCTGCACAGCCGCTCCTTGGTGAACAAGTCGGTGATCAGCATCCTCAAGGCCCACCGCTTCGTCCGGCAGATCGCCGGCGAGGAGCTCTCGGTCACCGAGACGCTGCCGTTCCTGCACGCACTCACCACGCTCGACCTCGGCCCGTCCCAGATCGACCTCGGCATGCTCGCCGCGACGTACCGGGCCGACGACCGCGGGCTGTCGGTGGCCGAGTTCACCGCGGCGGCCGTCGCGGGCGCCACGGGTGCCAACAAGATCGAGCGGCGTGAGCCGCGCGACGTCGTCCTCTACGGCTTCGGCCGCATCGGCCGCCTCCTCGCCCGGCTGCTGATCGAGAAGGCCGGTTCCGGCAACGGCCTGCGGCTGCGCGCCATCGTCGTCCGCAAGGGGGCCGGACGGGCCGGCGAAGACCTCGTCAAGCGCGCCTCGCTGCTGCGCCGCGACTCCATCCACGGCCAGTTCCAGGGCACGATCACCGTCGACGAGGCGAACAGCACGATCGTCGCCAACGGCAACGCCATCAAGGTGATCCACGCCGACGACCCGACGTCGCTGGACTACACCGCGTACGGCATCAAGGACGCCATCCTCATCGACAACACCGGCAAGTGGCGTGACCGCGAAGGCCTTTCGCAGCACCTGCGCCCCGGCGTCGACAAGGTCGTCCTGACCGCGCCGGGCAAGGGCGACGTCCCCAACGTCGTCCACGGCGTCAACCACGACATGATCAAGCCGGACGAGCGGATCCTGTCCTGCGCCTCCTGCACCACCAACGCGATCGTGCCCCCGCTGAAAGCGATGGCGGACGAGTACGGCGTCCTGCGCGGCCACGTCGAGACGGTCCACTCGTTCACCAACGACCAGAACCTGCTGGACAACTACCACAGCTCCGACCGCCGCGGCCGTTCGGCGCCGCTCAACATGGTCATCACCGAGACCGGTGCCGCCTCGGCCGTCGCCAAGGCGCTGCCCGACCTCAAGGCCAGGATCACCGGCAGCTCCATCCGCGTGCCGGTGCCGGACGTCTCGATCGCGATCCTCAGCCTGCAGCTCGCCAGGGAGACCACCCGTGAGGAGGTCCTCGACCACCTCCGCGAGGTGTCGCTGACCTCGCCGCTCAAGCGCCAGATCGACTACATCAGCGCCCCCGACGCCGTCTCCAGCGACTTCATCGGCTCGCGGCACGCCTCGATCGTCGACGCCGGCGCCACCAAGGTCGACGGCGACAACGCCATCCTCTACCTCTGGTACGACAACGAGTTCGGCTACTCGTGCCAGGTCATCCGTGTCGTGCAGCACGTGTCCGAGGTCGAGTACCCGACCTACCCGGCCCCGCAGGCCTGAGGGTCCGGCGCACCGACGCACCGGTGCGTGGGTGCGCCGGTGCGGCAGGGCGTCCCCCGGCCGGAAACCGGTTGCCCGCACCGGCGGGCGGCCCGCAGCATGGGCCGCATGAGAGCGATGCCGATGCCGGTGGGCGGGTACTGAGTGGCCGTGCACGAAGAAGAGCGCCTGGTCCTGCGCGGCCCGGGGGGACTGCCGGAACTGACGTACGTCGAGGGGGTCCGGGACGGCCGGCCGTGGGCCGACCTCGCGGAGGCGGTGGGACCGGACCCCGTACCGGCCGTGCTCGCGGGCATGCCGGGGTGGGCCGTGTCGGGTTCCGTCGAACTCGGGGAGCAGCTCGTCCGGCACGGTGCCCGGGTCCTCCGGCACGCGCACACGATGGAGCGCGACCTCGTCGCCGACCCCCCGCCGCGCGAGTGGGCCCCGGCGCCCCTGCCGGACGGACTGCGCGCCGTACCCTGCGACCGGGAGGCACACGAGCTGTTCCCCGCGTGGCGTGCCGCCTTCGGGCCGGGCCATCCCGACCACCATCAAGGAAGTGACGAGGAGGCCCTCGAAGCCCAGCTGGCTCCGGTGCTGTCGGGCGCCGTGCTCGGGCCGGTCCTGCCGTGCAGCACCCTGGCCGTCGACGGCGACGGCCACGTCGTCGCGGGGGTCGTGGTGACGGACCGGGACGGCCTCCCGTGGGTCGCGACGGTCTTCCGGCAGCGGGACCCCCGCCACGCCGGCCTCGGTTCCCGGCTGCTGCGCCGGGCGCTGGCGGACGCGGCGGCCGGCGGTCTCCCGAGGATCGCCCTGGCGGTGAGCGACGGCAATCCCGCTCGCCGGCGGTACGAGCAGCTCGGGTTCGCCGTCACCGCCACCTCGCTCACCGTCCTCGTCCCCTGAGCGGTGCCGGGCGGTGGGGGTGCGGCGTGTGCCGCCGCCGTGCTTCAACCGCCGTTAGTGAAGCGCCCGTTCAGCAGGGTGAGGCGGCGCTCGTACGCCCCTTCCGGCAGCCGGCCGCTGCGCATGAGGGTGACCAGGCCGTGCAGGGACGCCCAGTACGTCTCGGTGAGGAGGTCCGGCGCGTCGCCGGCGCCCGCGACCGGCTCCACGGCCCGCAGCAGTTCGCCGAACGCCTCGCGCAGGGCCGCCGGGGCCTCGGGCGTGGCGAACGGCAGGCCGACGTGGTGGGTGAACATCGCGTCGTAGAGGGCCGGCCGCCGCCGCGCGAACGCGGTGTACGCCTCGCCCACCGCGGCGAGGGTCTCCCGCGGACCCGCCACCGCGGTGCGCGCCTCCCGCAGTTCGGCGGCCAGCTCCGCGAACCCCTGCACCGCTACGGCGGCCATGATCGCGTCCTTGCCCTTGAAGTGGCTGTACAGGACGGGCTGGCTGTACTCGATCTCGGCGGCCAGCCGCCGCGTGGTGACGGCGTCCCAGCCCTCGGCCTCGGCCAGTTCCCGCGCGGCCGTGATGATCAGCTGCTCGCGCTCGGCTCGCTCGCGCTCCCGGCGCGTCCGGATCGTCATGCAAAAATTCTAGCACTGCTAGACCTTCTGTCGACGCTCTGCTAGCTTCGCTCTTGTCCCTAGCGCTGCTAGCAAGGAGATGTGGACGTGACCACCACCGTGTACACCCTGGCCGTCGTGCTCGACCTCCTGGTGCTCTTCATCGGAGTCCGGTTCCTGCTCCAGCCCCGCCCCGCGGCCGCCGGCTACGGCGTGCCCGCCGACGGGGACGGGACCGCCGCCTACCTCACCGTCAAGGGCCTGCGGGACACCACCTTCGGGGTGATGGGCCTGGCCCTGCTCGCCTTCGCCGGTGCCCGCGCGGAGGCCTGGTTCATGCTGGTCGTGGCGCTCGTCCCGCTCGGCGACACCTTGGTGGTCCTGCGGCACGGAGGCACCAAGGCGGTGGCCTTCGGCATCCACTTCGCCACCGCGGTCGTCGTCCTCGTCAGCGCCGCCCTGCTCTTCGCCGTGTGACCCGGCAGTTCCCGAAGACCCGTCACCACCCGGACAAGGAGTTCGCCATGTCATTGATCGTGCCCGACTTCGACGCCTCCGTGATCGTCCGCTCCACCGAGGCCGAGGTCATCGGCCGCGCCCCCACCACCGTCCGGCTGCTGGCCGACAGCAGTGCGACGGGAGGCGCGCTCTCCACCCAGCGCGTGACCCTGACCGGGGGCGCCGACGGCGCCCGCCCGCACCGGCACGACCGGTCGGCCGAGATGTTCTACATGCTCGACGGCGAGGCCCGGTTCCTGTCCGGGGACGAGGTCGTCACCGCAGGCGCCGGCGACCTGGTCGTCGTCCCGCCCGGCCGCCCGCACGCCTTCGCCGCGGCGCCCGGGTGCGACGCCGACATGCTCATCGTCATCACCCCGGGCGTCGAACGCTTCGAGTACTTCCGCCACTTGCAGCGCATCGCCCTGGGCGAGGTCACCCCGGAGAGCCTGCTGGAGGTGCAGGAACGGTACGACACCTACTTCCTGCGCAACGCGGCCTGGGACGACCGGCGCTGAGCCGGGGCGCCGGTCCGGCTCGGCGCCGGCCGGGGGCCGCGGTACGGACGAGGCGGGCACCGCAGCCCGCCAGGACCACGGTGACCACGACCGTTCCGCCCGCGCCACCGGCCTGCGAGGTGCCGAAGCCGTGCGCCGCCGTGACGACGCCGGCGAGGAGGAGGACGCCTCCGAGCAGGTGCCGCCATGCGAGGACCGTGTTCACCTTCCCTCCTCCCGATGGGCCGGAAGCGACCCCTCGACCGACTCGCCTGCCGTGCGGCGGTCTCGACGCGCAACCGGTCTGAGGTGACCTGAGGTTCCGCGGCACCGCACCCACCCCGCCCCCGGCGGGCGGGCATCGGGCTGCGATCATCCTCGGGTGCGGCAGATCGACGAATTGACCGACGTGGACACCCCGGCGTGGCCGGAGCTGGAGGCCGGGCTCACCGGTGGCCCCGTGGCCGCCCGGGTGCTGCCCGGCGATCGTGCCGAAGGGATGCGGTGCCTGCTGCAGTTGCAGGTCACCGCGCGTTCGGCGCTGGGTGCCCTGGTGCTGAACACCGGCGGGGTGCTGCTGGACGACGGGTGGGTACGGGTGTTCGGCGGCGGCCCGGCCGCCGGCGGAGGCCTGCCGAGCCTGGGGCAGGTCAACCGCTTCCCGGCGGTCCTCGACCCGGCCTGGCATCCCGGCACCGGTCTCGTCGTCGGCCACGACGCGGTGGGCGGGGTCTTCGCGCTCAACGGCCATGCTCCCGCGGCCGTGGGCCGGCCGGGAATGCCGGGCCAGATGACCTACTTCGCGCCCGACACCCTCGCCTGGGAGGCGATGGAGATGGACTACTCCGGTTGGGTCGCCTGGCTGCTGTCGGGACGGCTGGAGACGTTCTACGACGGGCTGCGCTGGCCGGGCTGGCGCGAGGAGGCAACTGCCCTCACGCCCTCGCAGGGGATCGCGGTGTACCCGTTCCTGTGGTCCGAGGAGGCCCACGCCGATCTCGCGGCGACCACCCGGCAGGCGGTTCCGATGAGCCAAGTCCTCGCGTTCGCCGCCGACTTCGCCCGGCGGACGGGCCCGGCGGACCCGGGGTTCCTCGGCGAGGTGTGAGTCCCCCGGCGGTTGCGGCCGCAGGTCACCGCGGGTGCGCGGGTGAAGTACCTTAAGCAAGGTCTGGTTTGGCTCGCGGGATCGAGGTCGTACGACGTGCTGGTGGCGGATCGGTATCGCTTGGACGCGCCCATCGGCCGCGGTGGCATGGGCGAGGTGTGGCGGGCGACCGACGAGGTGCTGGGACGTCCCGTCGCCGTGAAGCTCCTGCTGGGCGACGGTTCCGACGCCTCGGCGGCCGCGCGGTTCCGGCTGGAGGCGCAGACGGCGGCGCGCCTGGGTCACCCGCACGTCGTGGCGGTCTTCGACTTCGGTTCCTGGGACGGGCGGTTCTTCCTCGTCATGGAACTGGTCGAGGGCGACAGCCTGGGCCAGCTGCTGGAGGCAGGGCACGTGCTCGGCGCCGATCACGTCGCGGTCGTCGCCGCGCAGGCGGCCGCGGGCCTGGCGGCCGCCCACCAGCAGGGCATCGTCCACCGCGACATCAAGCCCGGCAACCTGATGCTCGACGCCGCCGGATCGCTCAAGATCGGTGACTTCGGGATCGCCCGGTTCGTCGACGATCCGGCCGCCGCGCTCACCATGACCGGACAGATCGTCGGCACCAGCCTCTACCTCGCCCCCGAGCGGGCACTGGGCCGGACCGCGGGGCCGGCCTCCGACGTCTACGCGCTCGGGTGCGTCCTGTACCAGCTGCTGACGGGCCGTACGCCGTTCCAGGGCGACAGCGCCACGGCCCTGCTCTACCAGCACATCGACAGCGCCCCCGTGCCGCCCTCCCAGCTCGGCGCCGATCTGCCCGCCGCCTTCGAGGGGTACCTGCTCGGGCTCCTCGCCAAGCAGCCGGAGGACCGGCCCTCGGCCCAGGACGTGGCCGACTGGTTCCGCACCGACGCGTGGCGCGCGCACCCGGCGTCCCTGCCCGCCACCGTGCCGTCGCACGGCGCCCCGAACGTCGCGGGCCACGAGGCCGGTACCGCGCCGCAGGTGCGGCCGACGGCGACACGCTCCGCGCGGCCGGGGCCGGCGTCGAGGCGGCGGGCGGCTCCGGCGCAGCGACGCAGCCCCGGCGAGTTCATCCGCTACCGGCCCCGCGTCGCGAGCGCCATCGCCGGGGCGGTGGCCTTCGCGGTGGCGGTGCTCCTCGGCATGCTCCTGTTCTCACCGGAAAGCAGCTCCGCGAAGACCCCCACCACCGGTCCCAGCGCGACGCCGACCCAGGGGACCGGGCCCGCGCCCGGCGCCGGCGCACCGTCCGCCGGCCAGGACGACGACCAGGGCGACGACGACTCGGACGACGAGGACTGAGCCGGGGGACGGGGCGGCGGACCGGGCGGGCCGGTCAGCCCACGCCTCCCGCGCCCGGTGCGACCGCACCGGCGGCGACCAGTCCGATGATCAGTACGCCGAGGAGCACGCGGTAGACCACGAACGGCGTGAAGCTGTGCGTGGAGACGTACTTGAGGAACCAGGCGATGGCCGCGTAGCCCACGACGAAGGCGATCCCGGTGGCGAGCAGCGTCGGCCCCCAGGCGGGGGCGGCGCCGTCGCCGATCTTGAACAGCTCCAGGGTGCCGGACGCGAGCACCGCGGGGATGGCCAGCAGGAACGAGTAACGGGCCGCTGCCTCACGGCTGTAGCCGAGGAAGAGGCCCGCGCTGATGGTGCCGCCGGAGCGGGAGACGCCGGGGATGAGGGCGAGGGACTGGGCGAAGCCGTAGCCGAGGGCGTGGGGGAGCGTCAGCTCGGTGATGGGCTTGGCGTTGCGGATCGCCCGGCTGCGGTCGGCCACGGCGAGGACCAGCCCGAAGAGGATCAGCACGGTGCCGGTGATCCGCAGATCGCGCAGTGACGTCTCGATGCTGTGCTGGAACACCGCGCCGAGGACCGCGATGGGGATCGTCCCGATGATGACGAACCAGCCCATGCGGGCGTTCGGGTCCTTGCGCCGGTCGGGCACGAAGAGGGACGTCGTCCAGGCCTTGACGATCGAGACGATGTCGCGGCGGAAGTAGATCAGCACGGCCGTCTCGGTGCCCAGTTGCGTCACGGCCGTGAAGGCGGACCCCGGGTCCTCCCAGCCGGCCAGGGCGGAGAACACGCGCAGGTGCGCGCTGGAGGACACGGGCAGGAACTCGGTGAGCCCCTGCAGCAGGCCGAGGACGGCGGCTTCGAACCAGGACATCGGGGGGTGACTCCGCGGATGGTCGGGGCGGCGGCCCGGCGGCGGCGCCGCTCGGGGAGGTGCGCGACATGAGGTCGTACGGTGGCAGTGGCCGCAGACGGGCGGGCTGCGGCCCGCGGTGGATCGGGCCGTGCCGCCGGCCGCCGGCCCCTGCGGGCCACCCGCAGAACTACCACGTCAGGTAAAGAAGTTCCCAAGAGTCCTGATGGCCGAGCGGTCTCCGGCCGGCCGTGAGGGGAGAGGGCGGGCGGTGACCAGGGGTCCGTCCGCCGACCGTGGCCTTTGCGCTTCCTTTACCATGGGGGAAACCCGTCGTACCGAGCACGAAGAAGGAGCCGCGGTTCCCGCGATGGACCATCCCCCGAGTACCGACCGTGTCATACCCCGAGAGGCCCGCCGAGGCGTGGAAATGGGGGTGACACGGTGACCGAAGTGCTGCTCCTGCTGCTGGCCCTGCTGCTGACCCTGGCCTGTGCGGTGTTCGTCGCGGCGGAGTTCTCCCTGACCACGGTGGAGCGCGGTGAGCTGGAACGTTCCGCCGCTGCCGGTGAGCGCGGCGCGGACGGCGCCCTCAAGGCCGTGCGGCGGTTGACGCTGCAGCTGTCCGGCGCGCAGCTGGGCATCACGGTGACCTCACTGGTCATCGGCATGCTCGCCGAACCGTCCCTGGCGGCGCTGCTGAGCGGCCCGATCGAGGCCGCCGGCCTGCCCGAGGGCGCCGCGTCCATGACGGCGACCGTCCTGGGTGTCGTCGTCTCGACCGTGGTGCTGATGGTGATCGGCGAGCTGGTGCCCAAGAACTGGGCGATCTCCAGCCCGCTGGCCGTCGCGAAGGCGGTGGCCGGGCCGCAGCGCGGCTTCACCGCGGCCTTCTCGCCGTTGATCAACCACCTCAACGACGCTGCGAACCGCCTGGTGCGCCGGTTCGGCCTGGAACCGGCGGAGGAACTGGCCTCCGCCCGCACACCGGACGAGCTGCGGGCCCTGGCCCGCCACTCCGCCGCCGTGGGCGTCCTGGAGCCCGACTCCGCCGAGCTCTTCGTCCGCACGCTCCACCTGAGCGAGCTGACCGCGGAGAACGTCATGACCCCGCGCGTGGACGTACGGGCGCTGGAGGCCCACGCGAGCGCCGCCGACGCCGCCGCCCTTTCGCTGTCCACCGGGCTGTCCCGCTTCCCCGTGTACAGGGACGGCCTCGACGAGGTCATCGGCACCGTCCACATCCGTGACGTCCTGGCCCTTCCGGCCGCGGAACGCGCCACCACACCCGTGAGCGCCCTGGCCACCGCGCCGCTGCTCGTGCCCGACAGCCTGCCCGTGAACCGGCTGCTGGACCGGATGCGCAGCCGCCGCACCATGGCCGTCGTCATCGACGAGTACGGCGGCACGGCCGGTGTCGTCACCGTCGAGGACGTCGTGGAGGAGGTCGTCGGCGACGTGCGCGACGAGCACGACCCCCAGCAGCGGCCCGACCTCGCCCCCGCCGGCGACGGGTCCTGGGAGGCCGACGGCAACGTCCGCATGGACCAGCTCGCCGGCATCGGCCTGACCGCGTCCGAGGGCCCGTACGAGACCGTCGCCGGGCTGCTGGCCGCCACCCTCGGCAGGATCCCCGCGCGGGGCGACGCCGCCGAGGGCGACGGCTGGCGCTTCACCGTGCTCAGCGTCGACCACCACGTCGCCGAGCGGGTCCGTGTCGCACGCATCGCGGAGGACGCCCGATGACCGCGCTGCAGCTCGCCGTCGGCGCCCTCACGCTGCTGACGAACGCCTTCTTCGTGGGCGGCGAATTCGCCCTGATCTCCGTACGGCGCAGCCAGATCGAGCCGCGCGCGCAAGGGGGCGACAAGCGCGCCCGCACCGTGCTGTGGGGTCTGGAACACCTGTCCGCCCTGCTGGCCACCGCGCAGCTGGGCATCACCGTCTCCTCGCTGGTGCTGGGCGCGGTCGCGGAGCCCGCCATCGCGCACCTGCTGGAGCCGGGCTTCGAGGCCGCGCACGTCCCGCACGCGCTGGTGCACCCGATCTCGTTCGTGATCGCCCTGACCGCGGCCACCTACCTGCACATGCTGGTCGGCGAGATGGTGCCCAAGAATATCGCGCTCGCCGCGCCCGAGCGCGCCGCGCTGCTGCTCGGCCCGCCGCTGGTGAACGTCACCCGCGCGCTGCGCCCGGTGGTCTTCGGCATCAACGCCTTCGCCAACGCCCTGCTGCGGCTGCTGCGCGTCGAGCCGAAGAACGAGGTCGCGGCCGTCTTCACCGACGACGAACTGGCCCGCCTGGTCCAGGACTCCAGCGCCGCCGGCCTGCTCGACGTCACGGGCGGCGAGCGCCTGCGCGACGCCCTGGAGCTCGGCAGCCGTCCGGTGGGGGAGATCCTCGTACCGGCCGGCCGCATGGTCACCGTCGGCGAGCGGGTCACCCCGGACGAGCTGGAGCGGACCGCCGCCGCGTCCGGCTACTCCCGTCTGCCGGTCACCGGCGCCGACGGCGGCGTCCTCGGTTACCTCCACATCAAGGACACCCTCGGCGCTGCCGGGCGCGACCGTCCCTTCCCCCCGGGCGCCTTCCACCCCGTCATCCGGCTCCGCCCCACCACCCCGCTGGACGACACGCTCACCGCCCTGCGGGCCGCGGGCACCCACCTCGCCGCGGTCACCGGGGACGACGGCACGCTGCTCGGCTACGTCACGATGGAGGACGTCCTCGAGGAGCTCGTCGGACCGGCCACGGCGGTCGAGGAGGCGGCCTGAGCCGCTACCCGGCGGCGTCGGGCCGGGAACGTTCCGCGGGCGGCGCGGCGATCTCCGGCGCGTACAGGGTCGCCAGCGGTTCCGGGCCGGCGTACCGCCGGCACGGACACCGCCGGTCCTCGGCCTCGTCCTTGTCGCCGGCCTCGTCCTTGCGGCCGGACGGTGCCGGGACGGAGGCGTAGCACAGGCCCTCGCGCGCGTCGTGGTAGGCGAGGTGGTGCCCGCAACCGCACACCGGCTGCGGTCCGTTCAGCTCCTGCTGCCGGGCCTCGCGCCGCTCGGTCGCGGCTTTCCTCAGCCGGTCGTAGGCACCTCCGGTGACATAACCGCCCGCGAGGATGACCAGCGCGATCTCGAACCCCGTCACGGCTCCCCCTGCCCCTCACCCGGCGGTCCGTACAGGGCGATGTTCGCACGCCCGTCAAGCACGCGTCCGCGGCCGCGCGCTCGACGGCCGGCGGAGGCTCAGCGCCCCGTGCCGTCCACCTCGTCGGTCCTGCGGGTCACGTCCCCGGGGGCCGCCCGGATGACGCGCGGGGCGGGTCCGTCGGCGGACGGGTCGTCGTCCGCTTTCATGGCCGCGGCCTCGCTCTTGAGGATGCGGGTGGCCTTCCCGGCGGAGCGCACGAGGCCGGGGAGCTTCCTGATGCCGATCAGGACGATGACCACGATGAGCAGCAGGGCGAGCTCGCTGAGGCCGAACATCGTGCCGGTTCCCTCCGATGGGACGGGGCGCGGGACGCCCGTGGTGACGACCCTGTGGAAACTACAGGACTGTGGGGACGAGCGGGGGCGCGAGCCTTCCCGCGGGGCGCCTTCAGCCGGGAGCGCCGGCCACGGCGCCGCGCAGCTCCCGGGCCGGGTTGCCGCCCCAGTGGGCCCGCTCCGGGACCTCCTCGCCCTTCATCAGGAAGGAGTCGGGCGCGAGGACGGCCCCGTCGCCCATCGTGACGCCGTAGTGGACGAGGGCGCCCACGCCGACGGTGCAACGGCTGCCCAGCGTGGTGCGGTCCGACTTGAAGGTGCCGTCCTCCTGCGAGTGGCACTGGATCCGGGTGCCCTCGTTGAGGACGCACTCGTCGCCGATGGCCACGAGGGACCGTTCCGGCACGTAGCAGCCGTCGTCGAAGACCCGGCTGCCGATCCGGACGCCGAGCAGCCGCCAGACGACGGTCTTGAAGGGCGTGCCGTTGAGGACCGCGATCGCCTCGGTCGGGTTGGTGATCTTCCAGTAGCGTTCGTGCCGCCAGAAGGGACGTTCGTAGATCGAGCAGTACAGCGGCCGCAGACCGCCCGGGCCCGCGGTGGCGCGCTCGGTCAGCATCATGTCGGCGACGGCGAACAGCACCGTGAGGACGTTGGCGAGCGCGATCACCGCCGGGCCGAGCGTGCCGTAGAGGTCCGCGGCGACCGACACCACCAGCGCGACCGAGAAGAAGAACAGCCACCGCGACATCAGGTGCAGGGCCATGGTGGCGGCGTTGTGCTTGTTCTTCGCCGCCAGGCGGCGCCGGAAGGTCGCGCCGTCCTTGAGATGGTCGAACCTGCTGTCCCGCAGGACGGACCGGGGGATCTCGAAGCTCGGCGAGCCGAGCAGCCCCACGCCTTCGCGGACCTCCCCGTCGAGCGGGACCATCACCTTCGTGGCCAGGAGGCAGTTGTCACCGGTCCTGCCGCGGGCGGGGAAGGCGATGTGGTTGCCCAGGAAGTTGTGCGGGCCGATCGTCACCCGTGACGTCCGGAAGGACGTGCCGGTGTAGTCGGTGTTGATGACCGACAGCCCGTCGGCGACCATCGTCCCCCTGCCGACGCTGGTCAGACCGGGGGTGTCCTGCCGCACCGTGAGGCCGAAGTTGGAGCCGGTCTGCTCGGCGTCGCCCAGGTCGTAGCCGAGGCGGCTCAGGTAGGGGACGATCGCCGAGCTGTCGCCGAACAGCACCTTGTGGAAGCGCCGGTTGGTGAGGAAGCCGACGGCCCGGTGCACCCCGTAGCGGAAGCCGAACAGGGGGTAGTCCGTGTCCGGCCGGACGAGGAGGCCCAGCACGCGCGGGACGCTCACGGACAGCAGGGCCCCGACGACGACGGCGCCGAAGAAGAAGATCGCGGACGCGGCCAGGGCGTCGACGTAGAACGTCCAGCTCGTCAGCGCCGTCGGCCCGGGTCGCAGCAGCGCCTCGAACTGCGGGACCGCGGCGACCACCAGGACGGCGCCGCCGACGGCCAGGGGGACGTACACGATCAGGGCCGTCAGCACCTGGGTCGCCCCGTAGGCGGCCCTGCGGACGGCACCGCAGCGGACGGCGCCGGCGGCGCGGCGGTGGTCCACCCCGGCCGGCTGGGCCGGGGACCCGTGCCAGCGTTCGCCATCGGGCACGGACTGGCCGGTGTGCAGCGAGGAGGCGTGCCCGAGCTGGGTGCCGTCGCCCATGGCGGTCCCGATGTCGAGCACCGTCGCCTCGCCGATCAGCACGTCCCTGCCGAGGGTGACCGTCCCGGTGCGGATCACCCCGGACTGCGCCCGGTAGCAGTTGAGGAAGACGTCCTTGCGGATCACCGTGCCGTCGCCGACGGTGAGCAGGTCGGTGCAGACCGGTACGTGACGGGTGAGGATCGTGACGCGGCGTCCGATCCTCGCGCCGAGCGCCCGCAGGTACAGGGAGTAGACCGGGGACCCGGCGAACAGCGCCAGCGGGTTCGACCGGATGAGCGTCTTGGCGCACCAGAAGCGGACGTACGCCAGGCTCCACAGGCGGATCTCCCGCGGGCGCCACCGGCCGACGAGCACCCACTTGGCCACGATGGGCAGCACGCACACCCCGAGGAAGACGACGGCCCCGAACACGACCGCCCGCAGGTAGGTGCCGAGCAGCCCGGAACCGTCCGCGATCCACTTCACGCCGCCCGCGAAGACGAGGGCCGCGGCATAGGAGTAGGCGAGGAAGAACAGCAGTTGCAGCGTCGCGCACAGCACGTAACGCGACGTACCGGACGGGCTCCCCGGCGTGCCCGGGCCGTACGGCGCCGCCACCGGGGAGGCGGCGGCCGGCACGGCAGCCGGGGGCGGGGCCTGCGCGAGGGCCGCCGCCAGGCTCCTGACGGTCGGATGGCGGTAGACGTCCTTGATCGAGACGGACGGCACGTCCTGGCGCTTCCTGAGCCGCGCGCAGAAGCGGGCCATGACCATGGAGTCCGCGCCGAGGTCGGTGAAGAAGTTGCCGTCGAGCGGGACGTGCTCGGCCTGCACGACCGGCGCCAGCACCTCGGCGAGGATCCGTTCGCGGTCGGTGGCAGAGGACTCGTCGGGATCGGGGGTCAGGACGTCGACCGGGATGTCCGCCATGGCGGCTCCATGAGAGGTGCGGACCACGTCCGGTCGAGCTGAGCACCGAGGCGACACCGCCTCGGCATACGTCCGGGCGCGCGATCCGGAAGCGGTAGGTGTGCCCTGTGTCCGGCATCGGATGTGTGTGTCGTACTCGCAGTCTCGGCCCCGGGGGCCGCGGACGCCACTCGGCCGGGCCGTCACCTTCGGCAACTCCACGTCGCCGGAACGTGATACCCCCTGGTGGTTGGCGGTGCGGCGGCGGCGGTGGGCGGTGCGGTGGCCGGCCCGCGGCTGCGCCGAGGGCGGGCGGTCAGCGGGCGGCGGCGCCGAACCACCGCGGGAGGACGCGGAGCAGTTCCCGCTGGTCCTCGCCGGCCCAGGCGACGTGGCCGTCCGGGCGCAGCAGCACCGCGGGGACGTCCAGTTCCTCGGCGACGTCGACGACGTGGTCGACCCGGTCCTCCCAAGCGGCCACCGACAGTCCGCCCGTCCGGTCCAGCAGCAGGCCGCGGCCGCCGTGCGTCAGGCCGTACAGCCGCCCCCGCTTCAGCTCCACGTCCCGCAGCCGCCGGCCGAGCAGGGCGTGGCCCTCGCCGAAGTCGTACCGGATCCCGATCGCGGTGATCTTCTCGATCAGGTGCCGGTTCACCTCCTCGAAGTCCATCAGCTCGGCCAGCAGCCGGCGCACGGCCTGCGGACCCGGCTCGGTGGACAGCAGGTGCATCTGCGCGCGGGTGTTGTCCAGCACGGCGGCGGCCACCGGGTGCCGTTCGGCGTGGTAGCTGTCCAGCAGGGCCTCCGGCGCCCAGCCGTTGACCGCGGCGGCGAGCTTCCAGCCGAGGTTGAACGCGTCCTGGATGCCCAGGTTCAGCCCCTGCCCGCCGGTCGGCGGGTGGACGTGCGCCGCGTCGCCGGCGAGCAGCGCCCGGCCCACCCGGTAGCGCTCCGCCTGCCGGGTGGCGTCGCCGAAGCGGGAGAGCCAGCGCGGCGAGTGCACACCGAAGTCGGTGCCGGCGACCGCCCGCAGCCGCTCCTTGAACTCCTCGAAGGTCGGCGCCGCACGGTCCTCGGCCACCCCGTCGGCGGGCACGATGAGACAGTGCCGCCCGCTGCGCTCGGGGATGACGCCGAACCGCCCCTGCGTCCTGCGGACCTCGGCCACCACGGCAGCCACCGTCTCCGGGGGCGCGGCCACCTCCATCTCGCCCAGCAGCGTCTCGACCCGGGAGGGCTCGCCGGGGAAGCCGACGCCCAGCAGCTTGCGCACGGTGCTGCGCCCTCCGTCGCAGCCGACGAGGTAGCGCGAGCGCAACCTCGTCCCGTCGGCCAGCTCGGCGGTCACCCCGCCGTCGTCCTGGTTCAGCCCGGTCAGTTCGCAGCCGCGCCGGATCTCCACGCCGAGCTCGCCCGCGTGCTCGGCGAGCAGGCGCTCGGTGACCGGCTGCGGGATGGCGAGGACGTAAGAGTGGGCGGTGTCCAGCCCGTCGGGCCACCGCTTCCCGAGGCCGCCGAAGAACCCGCCGACCGTGAACTTCTCGCCCTGCGCCAGGAACCGCTCCAGCAGACCGCGCTGGTCCAACACCTCCACGCTGCGTACGTGCAGCCCGCGCGAGCGGGTCTGCACGCCCGGCTCGGCCTCCTTCTCCAGCACGAGCGCGTGCACACCTTGCAGCCGCAGCTCGGCGGCGAGCATCAGGCCGGTCGGCCCGCCGCCGACGACGATGACGTCGATCATCAACACACCCATCCCCGCAGGTTCCGAATCAGGGCGGTGATTCTGCGGCACGACGGGGGCCTTGCCGCAAGGCCCCCCGTGCGCTATAGGTTGACAGTGGCGAGGAGCGGTGCTCCTCGCTTTCGTCGTTGCGGCCCTTGGTCAGCGTGCCGTCGATCAGGCGCGCTCGCGCCACAGCCGCCGGTGCTCCCGCGTCGGCAGCGTTCCACCCCACGAGGACGAGACCCACTACGACGCTCAACACCAGCCCCAGCCGGCGCCTGGAATCAACCCCTAGTCCTCCACGGAGTCGTGCTTCTCGGTGTCGGCTTCGAAGTAGACGTCGAGGACGGCGTCGAGCTCATCGCTCCAGGCCCGCAGCCGGCGTCGGCTGGGCGCGTCGACCCACGTCTCGAACCAGCGGCGCGGGGACAGGTAGACCGTGACGCCGAACCGATGCCCCCACTTGGGGACGTCGACCTCGAGCGCGCCGATCTCTTTCCAACCGAACTCGGCCTCGGTGTCGTCCAACCGGAAGGTGAGGCCGTCCCGGTCCACCCGGATCGCCCCCCTGCGGTCCGCGGCCTCGAACACCGGGCCCCCACCGGAGCCTTCGGTGACTTCGGCGTCGTCAACGTCGTCGTCGGTGCCGGCGGTGGACTCTTCCGCGGCCACGGCGGGGGACGGCCCGGTATCGGTCGTCACGTCAGCCGCGGCGTCGGACGCGCGGTCGGTCTCGGAGGCCGCGGCCTCGGTTCTGTCGTCTCCATCCGGTTCCGGCCCCAGGATGCCGGGGACGTGTGCCGGATCGATGCCGGCGGCCTGTACGAGCGGGATGTTCGAACCTCTGCTCTGCTCCACGGCGGGCAGTATGGCTGATCCGCCTGTGCACGCGACATCCGCCCCGGCCTTCGGGTCCGGCCGCTGTACCGAGCGCGGTGCTCACCCGAGGAAGTGACCTGCGCCGTCGAGGTCGTCCTACCGGAGTCCGCTCACTGCGACCTTGGCTTGTGGCCTCGGACCCGGTCAGGGCCTGCGCCCCTTCCGGGACCCGGCGGCTGTCGAGGACGACGAGGATCGACGGCGGCGTACCCGGCCCGCCGGCCCACTCGTTGCA
This sequence comes from Streptomyces sp. NPDC006207, assembly GCF_040613835.1. Taxonomy (NCBI): domain Bacteria; kingdom Bacillati; phylum Actinomycetota; class Actinomycetes; order Kitasatosporales; family Streptomycetaceae; genus Streptomyces; species Streptomyces sp. NPDC006207. Next base: position 61,403 of record NZ_JBEXSX010000006.1, read on the forward strand.
TCCCGTGGAGGCCGGGCGCCCCACGCTCCGGGCCCGAGGCGGGGAACGCCGGGCCGGGCTCAGCACTGGCTTCACGACCTCGCGGAGCCTTCGACGGCAAGCACCTGAGCGGGGTGCCGGGCTTCCGGGTGATCTGGATCCTCGGCCGGGGCGGCGGCACGCAGCGCCGCCTCGACCCGGCGGTTGCTGGTCATGGTCGCGGTGATGGCGGTCATGGTGAGGAGGAGGCCGGCGGCCGTGTAGAGCGGGGTGCGTACGTCGTAGGTGGTGGCCAGCCAGCCGCCGAGGAAGGCGCCGAACGGGGCGGCGCACATGGCGAGCATGCGGGAGGTGGAGGCGACCCGGCCCATCAGGTGGGCGGGGACGATCGCCTGTCGGAGGGAGGGCGCGAGCACCATCGTGGCGCCCATGCCCGCTCCGCAGACGGTCAGCGCGAGGCCGGCGACGTACGGGTTCGGGGCCGCGGCGAGGCCCGCAATGGCGAGTCCCTCCACTGCGGCCGTGCAGGTCAGGGCGGCGCCGGTGCCGAGTCGCCGGCCGAGGAAGGAGGCGATGCCTGCGCCGAGCAGACCGCCGGTGGCCTCCGCCGTGAGGAGCAGGCCGAAGCCGTAGGTGTCGATGCCGAGGCGATCGTGCGCGAAGAGGGCGAGCACGGTCTCCACGGCGAGGAAGGCGATGTTCCCGACCGCCGGACGCAGCGCGAGCCCGAGCAGCAGCTGATCCCGGAATACGTACGAGGCGCCGGCCCGCGCCTGCCGCAGCAGCGACTCACGGGCCTGCGGTGCGGGCCGGGGTGCGGCGGGCAGTGACCGTACGAGCAGTGCGGAGAGCGCGAACGAGACCGCGTCGGCGAGCAGCGGGACCGCCCGCCCGAGCGCGAGCAGGGCACTGCCCGCGGGTGGCCCGGCGAAGCCGGACGCGGCGGTCTGGGTGCCGCGCAGGCGGGAGTTGGCGCGCTCCAGGGACGCGGGGTCGCGGCCGAGCAGATCCGGCAGATAGGCCGTGGCGGCCGTGTCGAAGAAGAGCCCGCCGAGGCCGAGGAGGAAGGCGACGGCCGAGAGCAGCGGAATGCTCAAGCGGTCGAGCGCGGCCGCTGCCGCCGGTATCGCGAGCAGCACCGCACGTGCCGCGTCCGTGATCCACATCGTGCGCCGACGGTCCCAGCGGTCCACCAGCGCGCCGCCGAGCACCCCGAAGAGCAGCCACGGTAACGTTCCGGCGGCCGTGACGACGGCGAGCGCCATCGGATCCCGCGTCAACGTCAACGCGAGCAGCGGCAGTGCGGCATGCGTGACCCCGTCACCGAGCGAGGACACCGTCTGTGCGGTCCACAGCCGTCCGAACCCGGTCGGCAACTTCCGGATGTCCGAGGTCACTTGGCGCCCCCTTCGGCCTGCTCGCGCGACGCCGGGTGGAACAGTGCGAAGACGAGTGACGCATCGGGCAGCGACGGATCGGACAGCTCCCGGTACTCGTCCGCCAGTGCCTGCAGCCGCGCCCCCAGCTCCGCGAACTGCTCCTCGGTGAGCCGCAGATGCGCCATCCGCACATGCCGCTCGGCATCCGCCGGCGCTGCCTCCAGGTCCGCCACCGCGTGCCGCATCAGCACGTCCGGCCCTCCCTCGCCCGGGTCCGGCAGTTCGATCGACCGTGCGGCCATCGCGTAGTACCGCTCGGTGACCCCCCGGACCTTCCGCGTCCGCACCACCTTCACCAGGCCGGCCCGCTCCAGCAGCCGTACGTGGTAGCTGGAACTCCCCTTCGCAAGACCCACGCGCTCGGCGATCTGCGTGATCGTCGCTGGCTCGAAGCGGAGCACGGCCATGATCCGGTGACGCGTGAGGCTGGAGACGGCGCGCAGTTGCTCGTCAGTGGTGACGTGGAACGTCTCGGGCAGATCGTCGGTAGGCATGCGAGCAATGGTCAACGATTCTTGACCATTGCGCAAGGGGATTCGCGCGGACTTCCGGATCCGCCGTCCGGCGCGCGGGATCTCCTGCCAACGCCTCCCACCCGCTGCCGATCCGGGGCCGGACCTCATGGGGCGGGACAACAGCCGCAGGTGGGAGGTCCTTGCCTTGCGACTGTTACCGATATATCGTTGAGGTATCGCGACCGTACGATGATGGAAGGAGCGTCACCATGCGTTCCCATGGACATGGACACTTTGGGCCCGGCCATCACGGCCGCGGCGACCACGAGGAGGAGGGGCGGCGCGCGGCGTTCGGCCCGTTCGGGCCGCCGTTCGGCGGTGGGCCCTGGGGGCCCGGCCCGTGGCACGGCGGGCGGGGCGGCAGGGGAGGCCCGCGAGGCCGGGCGCGGCGCGGCGACGTGCGCGCCTCGATCCTGGCGCTGCTGGCCGACCGGCCCATGCACGGCTACGAGATGATCCAGGAGATCGCCGAGCGCAGCGGCGGCGCGTGGAAGCCGAGCCCCGGCTCGGTCTACCCGACGTTGCAACTGCTGGAGGACGAGGGTCTGATCAGCAGTGCGTCGGAGGGCGGCAAGAAGCTCTTCACGCTCACCGAGGCCGGCCGCACCGAGGCCGAAGCGGGGCCCGACGCCCCCTGGGAGGAGGCCGGGCGCGGCATCGACTGGGAGGCCATGAACGAGATCCGCAAGGCGGGCGCCGGCCTGGTCGACGCCTTCCGGCAGGTCTGGGCGACCGGTACGCCCGAGCAGCGGGACAAGGCGCTGACCGTGGTCAACGAGGCCCGCAAGAAGCTCTATCTGATCCTCGCCGACGAGGACTGACCCTCTCGGCGCCGCCGGCCCGGGACGTACGCGTCCCGGGCCGGCGGCGCGTCCCGTCCGGTGCCGGCGGCGCGTCCCGTGCCGCGCCTGCGGGTCACGGGCAGGCCTCGCCGAACTTGACGGCCTTGAAGACCACCGGCTGCCCCGTGAGCCCGGTGCCGGCGGCGGGCGCCTGCGAGCACACCTTCCAGTTGGTCTCCATGAGGATGAAGCGGTCCTGCCCGGAGGCGTCCTCCGCCGTGATGCCGGTCGAGGGGGTGAGCGTCGTGCGGGCCACCTTCAGGGACGTGCCGGTGAGGTCGGGCATCGTGGGGCCCGCCGAGGCGGGCGGGGGAGCGTCCCGGGCGGGGCAGGACTCCTCGAGCTTCACGGCGCCGAACTCGACGGTGACGGTGGTGGTCCGGCTTCCCGGGGCCGGGCGCTGGAAGCACACCTTCCAGTCGCGGTCCCAGATCTGCTCGCGGCCGCGGCCCAGCGCGTCGTGCGAGTCCAGGCGGTAGAAGCCCAGCGTCTGGGCCTTGTCCTGGGCTGCCTGCAGGCCCATGCCGGCGAACGAGGGCAGGTTGGCCGGTCCGGACGTGGCCGGAGCGCTCGCTGGGGGCCGGCCGTCGCCTGTGGTGCCGCCGTCGGCGGGACCGCAGGCCGTCGCGGTGGCGGCGGCGAGGAAGGCGAGCGCGAGGGCGGCGGCGGTGCGGGCGGCGGCGGTGCGGGCGATCTGCATGGGCGGGACTCCCCTGTCGGTCCGTCGGCCCGGCCCGGCCCGGCCGGGGCAAGCGGTACCGTACCCGGGCACAACGGATCAATGCCGCACCGTTCACTTACGAGTGACGCCCGGTCAGGAGCCCGGGCCCGCGGCCGGGCCGGGCCGGGCGCCGCAGGTGCCGCGGACGACCAGCCGCGTCGGCAGTACGCGCGGCGGGAGCGGGCGGACGGCCTGCGGGTCGAGCAGCTCGCACAGGGCCGCGACGGCCGCGGTGCCGAGGGCGCGGTGGTCCTGGGCGACCGTGGTGAGCGCTGGGCGCACGAGGGTGGCCGCCTCGATGTCGTCGAAGCCGACGACCGCCAGGTCCCCGGGGACGGACAGCCCCGCGTCGGCGACGGCGTGCAGGGCGCCGATCGCCATCATGTCGCCCGCGGCGAACAGGGCCGTCGGCGGCTGGGGCAGGGCGAGCAGCCGCCGGACCGCCTGGCGCCCGCTGTCCAGGAAGAAGTCCCCCGGGACGACGTACTCCTCCGGCACCGCCAGCCCGAGGCGTGCGCAGGCGGTGCGGAAACCGGCCAGCCGCTCGGCGGCGGGGGTGAGTTCCGGCGGGCCGGTGACGGTGGCGATCCGGCGGTGCCCGAGGGAGTGCAGGTGGGCGACGGCCGCCTCCGCCCCGCCGGGGTTGTCGGAGGCGACGCCGACCGTGCGCGGGCCGTCCAGGGCGACGTCGAGACCGGCGCAAGGGATGCCCGAGGCCGCGAGGGCGCGCAGGGCGCGGTCGTCGGCGGGCCGGCCCATCGCGATCACGCCCTCCAGGCTGTGCCGCCGCACGGCCTGGACGTACGTCGTCTGCGGGTCCTCGGGCCCTGCCGTGGTGAGCAGCATGAGGTGGTAGCCCGCGTCGGACAGGGCGGTGCGCACCGAGCTCAGCAGGCCCTGCAGGAAGGGGTGGTGGAGGCCGCGCGACTCGTGCCCGGTGTCCCACAGCAGGCCGATGGTGTCGGAACGGCGCCGCACCAGGGTGCGGGCGGGCTCGTTGGGCGCGTAGCCCAGTTCGCCGGCCAGCCGCCGGATGCGCTCGCGGGTGGCCTGGCTGACCTCGGCCCGGCCGTTGAGCGCGCGCGAGACGGTCGCGGTGGACACCCCGCTGCGCCGGGCGAGCTCGCGGAGGGTGATCGCGGGGCCGGTTCCGGGCGGGGGCGCGGACGAGGGGTCCTCATGGGTTCGCAGCACGGTCACAGTCTTGACGATATGTCATGTCAGCGTCAGTCTGTCGGGTGCGACAGCAGCCGGAAACGTTTACGGCCAGTGCCCTGAAGGGCCCGGACAGGAACGGGATGCCTGCTATGCCAGCGAACGAACCGCGTGCACGCCTCGTCCGCGACCGGCGGAGAAACCGGAACCGGTGGCGGAACCTCCTCGTCCTCTCGACCGCGGCCGCCTGCGCCGCCGCGGTCGCCTCCGTCCCCGCCCGCGCCGACGGGCCCGTCTACGCCCGGGCCGGCGCGCCCGTCGAACTGCGCGTCAAGGACCTGCTGGGGCGCATGACCCTGCAGGAGAAGATCGGTCAGATGGACCAGGTCGCGGTCGCCCGCATCCAGGGCGACTGCGAGTGGAGCGGCGGTGAGCTCAACGAGAGCTGCATGAAGACCGTGCTCGCCGACTACCCCGTCGGCTCGGTGATCTCCGGCGGCGGCATGACCCCGGCCAGGAACACGCCCCAGGACTGGGCGAAGATGGTCAACGCCGTCCAGAAGTACGCGGTCACCAACACGCGCCTGCACATCCCCGTCCTGTACGGCGTGGACGCGGTCCACGGGCACAACAACGTGCTCGGCGCCACCGTCTTCCCGCACCAGATCGGCCTCGGCGCCACCTGGGACCCGGGCACGGTGGAGGACTCCGCCGCGGCCACCGCCCGCGCCGTCGCCGCCACCGGCATCGACTGGAACTTCGCCCCCGTCGCCGACCTCGCCCGCGACCAGCGGTGGGGCCGCTACTACGAGACCTACGGCGAGGACCCGCTGCTCGCCGGCACCCTGGCCGCCTCCGCCGTGACGGGCATCGAGCACGCCGGCGGGTCCAAGCGCGTCGCCGCCAGCGTCAAGCACTACGGCGGCTACTCCGAGCCCTCCAACGGCCACGACCGCGTCCCCGCCGACGTCTCCGTCCGCTACCTCCAGGACACCCTGCTGCCCTCCTACCGGCAGGCGGTCCAGGCCGGAGCCAAGACCGTGATGGTCAACTCCGGTGCCGTCAACGGCGTACCGGCCACCGCGTCGAAGTACCTGCTCACGAAGGTGCTCCGCCAGCAGTGGGGCTTCAAGGGCGTCACCGTCAGCGACTGGGAGGACGTGCGCGCCCTCCAGACCCGGTACAAGATCGCCGCGGACTACCCGGAGGCGATCGCCCTCGCCGTCAACGCGGGCCTCGACATGGCGATGGAGCCGTACTTCGCCAAGGAGTGGAGCACAGGCCTGAAGACGGCCGTCGACCGCGGACTGGTCCCGACGCGGCGCATCGACGAGGCCGTCGGGCGCATCCTGCGGCTGAAGTTCGAGCTCGGTCTCTTCGAGCACCCCTACGTCGACCCCGCCAAGGCCGACAAGGCGGTGCTCGGCGCGGACGCCGCCCTCGCGCGGCGGGCCGCGGCCGAGTCGCAGGTGCTGCTCCGCAACGAGGGCGGCGTGCTGCCGGTGCGCGCGGACGCGGGGCGCATCGTGGTGGCGGGCTCGTACGCGGACGACATCAACGACCAGGCCGGCGGATGGACGATCGGCTGGCAGGGCGTGCCCGAGGGCGTCGAACTGCCCGGGACGACCATCTTGGAGGGTATCCGCGCGGCGGCTCCCGCCGGCACCGAGGTCGTACGGGCCGCGACCGCGGACGACGCGGTGGCACAGGCGAAGGGCGCGGACCTGACCGTCGTCGTGGTCGGCGAGAAGGCCGCCGCCGAGGGTGCCGCGGACAGCCCGCGGCCCGAACTGTCGGCCGACCAGCAGGCGCTGGTCAAGGCGCTGAAGGCGAGCGGCAAGCCGGTCGTCACCGTGGTCGTCGCGGGCCGTCCGCTGGTCCTGGGCGACGCGGCCGGCACCGACGGCCTGGTGATGTCCTGGCTGCCCGGCACCGAGGGCGGCGGCGCCGTCGCCGACGTGCTGTTCGGCAAGGTCAACCCGGGCGGGCGGCTGCCGGTCTCGTGGCCGAAGGACATCGGCAACGAGCCCATGTACTACCAGCAGCTGCCGGGCACGAACGGCGGCCTTGAGTCGTCGTACGACGCGCTCTACCCCTTCGGGTCGGGCCTGTCGTACACGACGTACGCCTACGACGCCCTCACCGCCGACGCCAAGGGCGTCAAGGTGACCGTCTCCAACACCGGCGCCCGGGACGGCGACCTGGTGGTCCCGGTCTACGCGTCACGGGCGGTCAGCGAGGTGCTGTGGCCGGCGCGCAAGCTGGTCGCCTTCACCAAGGTGCACCTGAAGGCGGGCGAGAAGCGGACCGTGCGACTTGACTTCGCCCGCGGCGCGCTCGCCGTGACGCCGGGCGACATCGACGGCGCGGGGACACGGCGGGTCGAGCGCGGGACGTACACCTTCACGGTGGGGGACAAGAGCGCCGACGCGGTGCTGCGTTAGGCGGCGGGCGCCGGGGACCGCGGCGACCACGCCGCCCGCGGTCCCCGGCCTCCGGGGCGTCCCGGGCTACTCGACGAGACCGGCGAGCTTGCGCAGCGACTCGTTGAGCGCGGCGGTGGCGGTGTCCTTGAGCTTGCCCGCCATGAGGGCGACGGCCGCGCCGTTGAAGGCGCCGTCGATGCGGACGTCGGTCTGGTCGCCGTCCGGCGTGAGGCTGTAGCGGGTCAGCAGGTCCACGGCCATCGGGCCCTTGCCGGCGATCTCGAACCCCCGCCCGGGGTCCACGGACGTGACCTCCCAGTTCACCTCGGCCGGGAAGCCCATCAGCTTCATGTTCTCCCGGTAGGTCGCGCCCGTCTCCAACGGCTCCGGACCGCCGTCGGGGAAGCCGGTGTGCGTGGTGCTCCACTGCGTGTGCGAGCTGAAGTCGGTGAGGGTGCGCCAGACCTTCTCGGCCGGAGCTGCGATGCGGGCCTGTGCGGAGACCTCGGCCATACGACCACACTCCCTTGTGTCGGCGAGTGAGCGGAACGTAACCGCCTCGACCGGAAGTTTCAATACTGATGAACCGTCAGGACTGCTGTGGGGTGCCGGCCGTTCCTCAGGGCATCGGGCCGTCGTACGCCGCGCGCGCCTGTTCCACCTCGTCCAGGTGGGCGTCCGACCAGCGTGCGAGCGTCGCGAACAGGGGCGCCAGGCTGCGCCCCAGCTCGCTGATCTCGTACTCGACCCGTGGTGGGACCTCCGGGTGATAGGTGCGGACCACCAGTCCGTCGCGCTCCAGTTGGCGCAGGCGCTGCGTCAGCACCTTCGGGGTGATCCCGCCGATCCGGCGCTGCAGTTCGACGAACCGCTGCCGGCCGTGGGCGTGCAGGCTCCACAGCACCGGTGTCGTCCAGCGGCTGAAGACGAGGTCCACGACCGGGCCGATGGGGCAGGCGAGTGCCGGGTCGGCGGTGCGGGAGGGGCCTTCGCGAGGGGTCGGAACGGGGGCGGCGTCGCGGTGCGCGGTCTCGGCGTTCATGGCGGCTCCCTGGGGCTTCCTGGGGGCTTGGGGGATAGTCACTATCCTGTAGGTACCTACTATATCCACGGTGTTAGCTTCGCCGGGTCGTTGACCAACGGACCGGAACGGAGCCGGAGATGATCGCAGTGACAGGGGCCACCGGGAACGTCGGACGCCCTCTCGTACGGGCACTGGCGGCGGCGGGCGAGCCCGTGACGGCCCTCTCGCGCCGGGCCCCCGCGGGCGACCGGCTGCCCGCCGGCGTACCTCACGTAACCGTCGACCTCGCGTCGCCGGAGGGGCTGCGGCCCGCCCTCGCCGGCGCGAAGGCGCTGTTCCTGCTGGTGGCGGGGGAGCTGCTGGGGCCGCGGGCGCGGCCGCACGACCTGGTGGCGGCCGCCCGGGACAGCGGGGTGCGACGCATCGTCCTGCTCTCCTCTCAGGCGGCGGGGACCCGGCCGGACGCGGTCTCCCACGAGCCGCTGCGGGCCTTCGAGGCCGCGGTCCGCGGCTCCGGCGTGGACTGGACGGTCCTGCGCTCGGGCGGCCTCGCCTCCAACGCCCTGGCGTGGGCGGACTCGGTGCGCACCGCGCGCACGGTGGCCGCGCCCTTCGCGGACGTGGCGCTGCCGGTCGTCGATCCCGCCGACGTCGCCGACGCCGCCGCGGTCGTCCTCCGTGAGGGGTCCCACGCGGGCCGGACCTACGTGCTGACCGGGCCCGAAGCGGTCTCCCCGCGCCGGCAGGCGGAGGTGCTCGGCGGGGAACTCGCAGTCCCGCTGCGCTTCGTCGAACTCAGCCGCGAGCAGGCCCGTGAGGGGATGCTGCGCTTCATGCCGGAGCCCGTGGCGGACGGCACGCTGGACATCCTGGGTGAGCCGCTGCCCGCCGAACAGAGGGTCGGCCCCGACGCCGAGGCGTTGCTCGGGCGTCCGGCGCGGCCCTTCGCCGCCTGGGCCGCCCGCCACGCGGCGGCCTTCCGCTGACGCGGAGGTGCCGCCCCGGCCCTCGTGGGGGCGGGGCGGCACCGTGATCCCGTCGCCCGGGTCAGGGACGGACGACGAGCTGGAAGGACTGCGCGGCGGAGCCGTCGCAGGGGCGCTGGACCAGCTGGGTGCCGCTCGGGTCGCCGGTGGGGGCGGTGAGGCACTTGCCGCTGTGCCGGGCGGTGAAGTGGTAGCGGCCGCCGGACTCGGCGACGGGCTTCCACTGCTGGTTGGCGCCGCCGCCGTACGTCCACAGCTGGAGCGCGGCGTTGTCGGCGGTGGAGACGTCCGTGACGTCCACGGCCTTCGTGGTGTCGTTGCGGGCGGCCAGGCGCGTGTAGCCGCTGTCGGTGGACAGCACGCGGAAGTCCTGCGCGGTGGTGGAGTTGCAGGTGTACTGCTGGATCGCGGTGCCGTTGGCCGTGGCGGCGGCGCGTGCGTCCACGCAGCGGCCGCTGCCGGCGTTGACCAGGGAGTACCAGGAGGTCTCGGAGATCGGGTCGGTGGGGGCGGGGTCGCCCGTGGAGCCGGTGCCCAGCCACTTGAGGCCGTCGAGGAGGAAGGTGTTCTGGGTGGCGCTGGCGAAGGTCGACGACAGGGGGGTGTTGGTGTCGTAGTTCATCGCGTTGTGCCCGAAGTTGGCGTACAGCATGCGGTACTTGGTGTTGGTCCACAGGATCGGGTAGTAGCCGCTGTACCACGACTGGTTCGGGTCGGTGCCCAAGGGGAAGCTGACCGGGTCGACGGACGCCAGGACGTCGATGTCCGGGTTGTTGCGCAGGTCGTTGCTCCAGCTGTACCACTCGCTCACCGACGAGGTGAACGTCGCGGGCAGGTGCGTGGTGGAGGGGTGGGTGCGGTCCTCGACGCGCAGCACGGCGGTGGTGGGGCCCCAGGTATTGGAGCGGAAGTTCCCGCTGCCGAGGAACTGGTTGTAGTACCAGGGCCAGCTCTGTGCGTTGTCGGTCCAGGCCGAGACGTGGAAGCCCATCCAGGCGCCGCCGCCGCGCATGTAGGTCTCGAAGCCGGAGCGCTGAGCGGCGCTCTGCGGGGCGTCGTCGAGGAAGAGGACGACCTGGTACTGCTTCAGCGCGTTCGCGTCGGTCAGCAGGTTCCAGTTGGTCGTCGAGGTGTACGTGAAGCCGTTGGCGGCGCCCGCCTGCGGGAACCACTGGTTGGCTTCCTTGACGAAGTTGATGTGGGCGGCGTCCCAGGTGCCGTTGTAGAACGCCAGCACCTTGAAGGGGGCGGCGGCGGGGGCGGACGTGGCCGGTGCGGCGACGGCGCCCAGGAGGACGGCGAGCAGCAGTAACAGGCGGGCGGCGGCGCGCCTCGCGGCGCTCGTGGCACGGGTCATGGGGGGAGGTCCTTCCCGGTCGGCGGGCGCGTGTGGGGGGCGCCGGTGGGGGAGCGGGGTGGGGGGAGGCGGTGGGGAGGCCTTGTTCAACTCGTGATTTAAGGAGTGAAGGAAGGGTGCAGTCAAGACTTTGGTACAGACCAGTACGGTCCGCCCAGGTGGCGGTCGTTGATCAGCAGGTCCGGGCGGGGGGTCCGGCGGGGCGGTTCCCGAAGGGTGGCCCGGCCGGAGGGGCGCCTTCAAGTGTTGTCCGGCCGGGATGTGGCGGCGCCTGCCGGCCGCACCGCGCCGCACCGTGTCGCATCGGCTGCCAACTGCGCAAATGCCGTGTCCGGACATCGAGTTGAGGCACCACCGCGCATCCGGCGGCATTCGAAATCCGTAGCGCGACCTCTTGACGTGTCCGCTGCGGAAGCCTAACTTCACGCCGTGAAGAAAGGTCGATCCGACCTTTGAGCTGCTGTCGCATGGCCGGGCGCGTGCGCCCGGCCACCCCCCACCTCCGTCATGCCACGTCATGCCGTCGCCCGCTTCGGCATGCCCGCTCACCCCCCCACGGCGCCGCGCCCCGCGCGGCACAGGAGTCCTCCATGAGAACCCTCGGAGCGCCGTCCCGCGGCGTCCCCGGACGCGGCCGGGTCCGGCGCCGCGTCGCACCGCTCGCGCTCGGCGCGCTGTTCGCCTCGGGCCTGTCGGCCGTCGTGCTGACCGCCCCGCAGGCCCAGGCCGCCTCCCTCCCCACCGGCTGGGTGACCGTCGCCGCCAAGCACAGCGGCAAGTGCGTCGACGCCGCCGCCGCGGGCACCGCCGACGGCACCGCGGTCCAGCAGTACGCGTGCAACGGCACCACCGCGCAGCAGTGGCAGTTCCAGGCGACGAGCGACGGCTACGTCCGGGTCAACAACCGCAACGACGCGGCCAAGTCCTGGGACGTCACCGACGTCTCCACGGCGGACGGCGCACCGGTCCAGCTCTGGTCGTACTCGGGCGGGGCCAACCAGCAGTGGCTGCCGGTCGAGGAGACCGGCGGGACGTACCACTTCGTGAACCGCAACAGCGGCAAGTGCCTGGACGTGCCCGCCGCCTCCACCGCCGACAGCGCGCGCATCCAGCAGTACACCTGCAACGGCACCGCCGCGCAGTCCTTCAGCCTCGGCTCCACCGACACCCCGCAGAACCCGCCGGGCACCCCCGACCTCGGGCCCAACGTCTCGGTCTTCGACCCGTCGATGTCCTCGGCCGCCATCCAGAGCCAGCTCAGCCAGGTCTTCGGCCAGCAGGAGTCCAACCAGTTCGGCTCCCAGCGCTACGCCCTGCTCTTCAAGCCCGGCAGCTACAGCGTCGACGCCAACGTCGGCTTCTACACCCAGGTCGCGGGCCTGGGCCTGTCGCCGGACGACGTGACGATCAACGGCGCGGTCCACGCCGAGGCCGACTGGTTCCAGGGCAACGCCACCCAGAACTTCTGGCGCTCCGCGGAGAACCTCTCCGTCAACCCGACCGGCGGCACCGACCGCTGGGCGGTCTCGCAGGCGGCCCCGTACCGGCGCATGCACGTCCGCGGCAACCTGCAGCTGGACGACGGCGGCTGGTCCAGCGGCGGCCTGATCGCCGACTCCAAGATCGACGGCCAGGTGCGTTCCGGTTCCCAGCAGCAGTGGCTGTCGCGGAACAGCCAGTGGGGCAGCTGGACGGGCTCCAACTGGAACATGGTCTTCGTCGGTGACGTCAACGCCCCCGCGAACACCTTCCCGAGCCCGCCGTACACCACGGTCGCGCAGTCGCCGGTGACGCGTGAGAAGCCGTTCCTGTACGTGGACTCCGCCGGCGCGTACAAGGTCTTCGTCCCGGCGCTGCGCACCAACACCCAGGGCACGACCTGGGCGGGCGGCAGCCCGGCCGGCAGTTCGCTGCCGATCGACCAGTTCTTCGTCGTCAAGCCCGGCGCCACCGCCACCGACATCAACGGCGCGCTCGCCCAGGGCAAGAACCTGCTGTTCACGCCCGGCGTCTACCACCTCAACCAGACGCTCAACATCAACCGTGCCGACACCGTCGTCCTGGGCCTGGGCCTGGCCACCGTCATCCCGGACAACGGCATCACCGCGGTGAACGTCGCCGACGTCGACGGGGTCAAGATCGCCGGACTGCTCATCGACGCGGGCACGACCAACTCGCAGACGCTGATGCAGGTCGGCCCGGCCGGCTCGTCCGCGCGGCACACCGCCGACCCGACCTCGCTGCACGACGTCTTCTTCCGCATCGGCGGCGCGGGCGTCGGCAAGGCCACCCAGAGCCTGGTGGTCAACAGCTCGGACGTCATCGGCGACCACATGTGGCTGTGGCGCGCCGACCACGGCAGCGGGGTGGGCTGGACGAGCAACACCGCCGCCAACGGCCTGATCGTCAACGGCACGAACGTGACGATGTACGGCCTGTTCGTCGAGCACTACCAGCAGCACCAGGTGATCTGGAACGGCAACGGCGGCCGCACGTACTTCTTCCAGAACGAGATGCCGTACGACCCGCCCAACCAGGCCGCCTGGATGAACGGCTCCACCCGCGGCTACGACGCCTACAAGGTCAGCCCCTCGGTGACCAGCCACGAGGCCTGGGGCCTGGGCAGTTACTGCTACTTCAACGTCAACCCGTCCGTCGTCGCCGACCGGGCCTTCGAGGTCCCCGCGGTGTCCGGGGTCCGCTTCCACGACATGGTGACGGTCTCCCTCGGCGGGACGGGCACGATCAGCCACGTCATCAACAACAGCGGAGGCCCGTCCAACTCCGCGAACAACGTGGCCAACCTCGTCTCCGGCCCCTGACCCCGGCCGGACGACGACCGGCGGGGCCGCCGCCGTCCGCACGGCGGGCGGCGGCGACCCCGCCCCCCGGCACGCCCGCGAGCCCTCCCGCTGTCATCGCGGCGCCCAACGAACCGTTGGTGCGGGGCGCTTGACGCAGGGCTGGTCTAGTCCATACCGTCATCGGCCATCAGCTGTTCATGTAGTGAAGCGATGTTCACCTACATGAACAGCTGTCCAGATCCCCCCACCCCGCTGTCCCACCCCCCTCAACGGCTTGCCCCCCACGACGTGCACCCCGGGTGCGCACACGAAGGAGCCGTCCCGTGCTGAAATCCGCCGTCAGAGCCCTCGCCGCGGCCCCCGCCGTCCTCGCGATGGCTGCCACCGCCGTCGTCGCCACCGGCGGCTCCGCGAGCGCCGCCGCCAACCCCGGCCCCGGCTTCCCCGCCCACTATGCCGCGCCCTACGTCGAGACCTGGAACTCGCCCTCGGCGATGACGAACGCCCGTAACGCGACGGGCCTGAAGTACTTCACCCTCGCCTTCGTCATCGACGGCGGCGGCTGCAACGCCATGTTCAACGGCGACACGCCCGTCACCGACGCCGGCTGGACCTCCGCGGTCAACTCCCTGCGGGCCGCCGGCGGCGACGTCATCGTCTCCTTCGGCGGTGCCTCCGGCACCGAGGTCGGCCTCTCCTGTACGACCGTGTCCGCGCTCAAGGCCCAGTACAAGAAGGTCGTCGACGCCCTCAACCTCACCCGCGTCGACCTGGACGTCGAGGGCAGCGCGATCGCCAACACCGCGGCGAACGACCGCCGCAACAAGGCGCTCGCCCAGCTCCAGCAGGATTACGCGGCCGCCGGGCGCAAGCTCGACGTCCAGTACACCCTGCCGTCCATGCCGAACGGCCTGGACGACAACGGGACGAAGCTGCTCTCCAACGCCAAGAGCAACGGGCTGAACGTCAACCTCGTCAACATCATGACGATGGACTACTACGACGGGACCCGCGACATGGGCAAGGCGGCCACCGACGCCGCCACCGCCCTGCGCGGCCAGCTCGGCGCCATCTGGCCGGAGAAGTCCGACGCCCAGCTGTGGGCGATGGAGGGCAACACCCCGATGATCGGGGTCAACGACGACACCAGCGAGATCTTCACCACCGGCAACGCCGCCACGCTCGCCAACTTCGCCCAGTCCAAGGGCATCCAGGAGCTCGCCTTCTGGGCGCTCGGCCGCGACAAGGCCTGCGCCACCAACGGGCAGCTCTCCGACAGCTGCAGCGGGACCCCGCAGAGCGCCTGGCAGTTCTCCTCCGTCTTCAACACCGTGACCGGCGGCGGCACGACCCCGCCGCCCACCGGATCCACCGGCCAGATCACCGGCCTCGGCGGCAAGTGCGTCGACATCGCCGCCGCGAGCAGCGCCAACGGCACCGCCGTCCAGATGTACGACTGCAACGGCACCACCGCGCAGCAGTGGACGGTGGGCAGTGACGGCACGCTGCGCGCCCTCGGCAAGTGCATGGACCTCACCGCCGCCGGCACCGCCAACGGCACCAAGGTCCAGCTGTACGACTGCAACGGCACCGGCGCCCAGGTCTGGCAGCGCGGCAGCGGGGACACCCTGGTCAACCCCGCCTCCGGCAAGTGCCTGGACGTCACCGACAAGTCCACCGCCAACGGCGCCCGGCTGCAGATCTGGACCTGCGCGGGCGGCACCAACCAGCAGTTCCACCTCCCGGCCTGACGGCCCCACCGCCGCCGCCCGGCGCACCGCGCGACCGCGGTGCGCCGGGCGGCCGCATGCCAGGATCGGTGCGTGACCGACGACCAGGCACCCGTGACCGCCGACGCCCTCCGGGAGCGCATGCGCTCCGCGCCCGTCCTCGGCGGACCCCTCCCGTCCTTCGACCCCGCGACCGCCGGACCCGAACCCGGGCCGCTGTTCGCCCGCTGGCTGGCGTACGCCCTCGACGACGGCGTCCCGGAACCGCACGTCATGACCCTCAGCACGGCGGACGCCGCCGGCCGGCCCTCGGCACGGGTGCTCATGCTGCGCGGCGTCGACCTCGACCGTCCCGCTTTCGACTTCGCCTCGGACGCGGCCAGCCGCAAGGGCCGCGACCTGGCGGACCGCCCCCACGCCGCGCTCACCTGGTACTGGCCGCGGCACGGCCGGCAGATCCGGGTGACCGGGCCGGTCGAGACCCTGGACCGCGCCACCGCCCGCCGCGACTTCCTCGGCCGCCGCGAGGCCTCCCGGATCGCCGGCTTCACGGGCGTGATGAGCGCCCCGATGCAGGGGCGCGCCGCCTACGAGGAGGCCCGGCGCCGGGCCACCGGGCACGTCGCCGCCCACCCCGACGAAGTGCCCGAGGGCCACACCGTCTACCGGCTCGTCGCCGACGAGGCCGAGTTCTGGCAGGCCGCCCCCGCCCAGGGCCACGTCCGCCTCCGCTACACCCGCGACCCCGCCGCCCCCGGCGGCTGGACACGAGGACTGCTCTGGCCCTGAGGCCTCACGGCAGGTGCCGCACCCCCGGCGGGCCGGAAGCGGTGCGGACGCGGGCGGCGTCCCGGCCCGGCGGGGCGCCGAACAGTCGGCGGTACTCGCGGTTGAACTGGGTGGGGCTGGCGTAGCCGACGACATGGCCGACGCCCGCGACGTCCTCGGGCCGGGCCACGAGGAGCGAGCGGGCCTCCTGGAGGCGGATGCGTTTCTGGAACTGCAGGGGGCTCATGGTCGTCACGGCGCGGAAGTGCCGGTGGAAGGCGGAGGGGCTCATGCCGGCGAGACGGGCGAGGTCCTCGATCCGCAGGGGCTCGGCGTAGTGGTCACGGATCCAGTGGATGGACCGGCTGACCTGGGACAGGCCGCTGTCGGCCAGGCCGATCTGACGGACCATGGCGCCGTGGGGGCCGGTGAGCAGCCGCCAGAGGATCTCCCGTTCGATCATCGGGGCGAGCACGGGGGCGTCCGCGGGGTGGTCGAGCAGCCGCAGCAGCCGCACGACGGCGTCGAGGAGGTCGGGTCCGGCCTCACCGGTCGCGATCGCGGGCGGGGCGGACGCGGCTCGGGCCCGGCGCCCGGGCGGTGCCTCCAGCAGCAGCGGGGCGATGGCGGCCGCGCGCAGGACCAGCCCCATGCCCAGCGCGGGGTGCCGCGGGCTCATGTCCACGTAGTGGCCGGTGACCGGCAGGACCGCGGTGACCACGAGGTACTGCCCCGCCCGGTAGTCGTGCACCTCGTCGCCGAGCAGCAGGCGCTTGCCGCCCCGGGCCATGACGACCAGCAGCGGTTCGGTCAGCGAGTAGTCGGGCGGGGCGGTCGCCACCCGCGAGAGCAGCAGCCCGTCGATGGGCGTCCGCAGGTCGGGCCGGGCGTGGGTCGAGATGAGGCCGCGGACCTCGTCCAGGAGGTCGGAAGGGGTGCGCACACCTCACCGAACCATCCCCTCCAGAGGCCCGGCAAGCCCGATCGGGGCGAAGTCGGCAGGATCGGGCAAGAGCCCGCGAGGATCGGTCTACCCCGCCGGAGCCGTCTCCCGTTGCATGGAGTGGACAGATTCCGACGCACAAGGGAGCACGTCCATGCCGCTCGACCACTATGTCACCCTCGGCCGATCGGGGCTGCGGGTCAGCCCGTTCGCGCTCGGCGCGATGACCTTCGGCGAGGACCCCGGCGGCGCCGGGTGCAGCGTCGAGGAGTCGGAGAAGATCCTGGCGACCTACCTGGACCGCGGCGGGAACTTCATCGACACCGCGAACTTCTACACCAACGGCCACTCGGAGCGGATCCTCGGCGACTGGTTCGCCGCCCACCCCGGGCGGCGCGAGCACGTGGTGCTGGCGTCGAAGTTCTTCACCAACCTCTTCCCCGGCGACCCCAACGGCGGCGGCGCGGGCCGCGGTTCGATCGTCGCCCAGCTCGACGAGACCCTGCGCCGCCTGCGTACCGACCACCTGGACCTGTACTGGCTGCACAACTGGGACCGGCACACCCCGATCGAGGAGACGATGCGCACCCTCGACGACCTGGTGCGCGCGGGCAAGATCCGCTACATCGGCTTCTCCAACACCCCCGCCTGGCTGACCGCGCAGGCCCAGACCACCGCGCTGCTGAAGGGCTGGACCCCGCTGATCGCGCTGCAGGTCGAGTACTCGCTGCTGGCCCGCACCGTGGAGGGCGAACTCGCCCCGCTCGCCCTCGACCAGGGCATGGCGCTCGTGCCGTGGAGCCCGCTGAAGAACGGCTTCCTGTCCGGCAAGTACCGGCGCGGCGGCGCGGTCGCCGACTCCGCCCGCACCTCGTTCGTGGGCGGTCCCGGGGAGGACGAGTACCCCGTGATCGAGGAGGTCGCCGCCGTCGCCGACGAGCTGGGGACCACCTCGGCGGCGGTGTCCCTGGCGTGGCTGCGCGCCCGCGAGGGCACCGTCGTGCCGATCGTCGGCGCGCGGCGACTGGAGCACCTCGAGGACAACCTCGCGGGCCTCGAGACGGTCCTCGCCCCGGAGCACCTGCGGCGGCTGGACGAGGTGTCGGCCCCGGTGCTGGGCTATCCGGCGCCCCTGCACGGCGAGTTGCAGGCGATGCTGCAGTTCGCGGGCACCACGGTCGACGGCCGGGCGTCCTCGGTGTACCCGCCGCTGCTGCAGAGCGACGTCCGCTACTGAACCGCCCGCGGCGCCCGGCCCGGGGCCGGTCCTGGGGACGGCGTCATCCCTGAGGAGGACGCGGCGCACGGGGGTGCCCGTCCAGCGCAGGACGGCGGAATGGGACCGTGCGGCGATGCCGCCCGGGCGTGCCGTCTGATGGGGTGGACCGCGTGCACTGGAACGATTCGCGGCTCGGCGCCGAGCTGCGCACCGTGACCGCCGCCGCCCGGCGGCGCGCCACGAGGGACGGGGACCGGCAGGTCGACACCGCGCACCTCCTGCACTCCCTCCTCGAGGCCGACCCGCGGGCGCGGGAAGCCGTGGACGGTGCGGCGGGCGCGGCCGGTACGACGGGTGCCGCCGCCGGTGGCGGGCGGGTGGCGCGCGTCCTCGGCTACCTCGCGCAGCGCAGCATCGGCTACGGCATCGCCTGGCGGGACGCGGTCGAGGACCCGGGCGCCGGAAGCGTGCTCACCGCCGTGGACGCACCCGGCTGGAGCCCGGCCGCCGCCGCGGCCCTGCGCGCGGCCGCCGTCCGCGCCGGGGAGCGGGACGCGCCGCGGGCCGACGGCACCGACCTGCTCGCCGCGCTCGTCGCCGACCGGGGGAGCCGGGCGGCGCAGGTGCTGAGGTCGGCGGGGGTTGAACCGGAGGTCCTGGCCGGGCGCCCGCACCTGCCACGTACCGAGGGCGACAGTCGCCACAGGGATGACGGTCCTGTCGCGAGCTGACATCATGGCCCGATGCATGTGTCTCAGGGGAGGAACGCCGGGCTCTGGCTCGCGCTGGTGTCCGCGTTCGCGTTCGGCGGTTCGGGGGTGGCGGCCAAGCCGCTGATCGAGGCGGGGCTCGACCCGCTGCACGTGGTGTGGTTGCGCGTCACCGGCGCCACACTCGTCATGCTCCCCGTGGTGCTGCGGCACCGGGCGCTCCTGCTGCGCCGCCCCGGTCTGCTGCTCGGCTTCGGCCTGCTCGGCGTCGCCGGCGTCCAGACGCTCTACTTCGCGGCGATCTCCCGCATCCCGGTCGGCGTCGCGATCCTCGTGGAGTTCCTCGGTCCCGCGCTGCTGCTCGGCTGGGTGCGCTTCGTCCAGCGCAAGGCGGTCAGCAAGGCCGCGGCGATCGGTGTCGTGCTCGCCGTCGGCGGCATGGCCGCGGTGGTCGAGGTGTGGTCCGGGCTCGCCTTCGACCCGCTGGGCCTGGCGCTCGCCTTCGGCGCCGCCTGCTGCCAGGTCAGCTACTTCGTCCTGGCCGACCACGGCAGCGAAGGCGACGACGCGCCGGACCCGGTCGCCGTCATCGCCTACGGCCTGGCCATCGGCGCCGTCGTGCTCACAGCGGTCTCCCGCCCCTGGTCGATGGACTGGTCGGTGCTCACCCGGCAGGCGGCGCTCGGCGAGACCGACGTGCCCGCGGTCCTGCTCGTCGGCTGGGTCGTGCTGGTGGCCACCGTGCTGGCCTACCTGACCGGCGTGGTCGCCGTACGACGGCTGTCGCCGCAGGTGGCCGGAGTCGTGGCCTGCCTGGAGGCGGTGGTCGGCACCGTCTTCGCGTGGGTGCTGCTGGGCGAGCACCTCGCCCTGCCGCAGGTCATCGGCGGAACGCTCGTACTGGCGGGCGCCTTCGTCGCCCAGACCGCCAAGAAGCAGGGCACGACCACGGTCGTCGCCTCCGGCACCCCGGCCGACACGGAGGCCGCCGCGTCCGCGACGCAACCCGCGTAACGCTCCCGCCGGCTGCGGCGCCGCCCTGCGGGGGTCTCGGGTAGGTGGTCGTCGCGGCGACGCGCCGCTGCTGAGGACCAGCACGACCGTCCGGGACACCTGCGCGGCCTGTGTCGCCCCCGTCCGGGTCGCTAGGCGCGCCGGCCCCTTGGCCCGGCCACGTCCCGTGGGGTCCGGGGGTGTTCCAGCCGCCGGGCCGCCGGGGCCGTCACCAGTGTGGCGCTGGTCCGCGTGCCGCGGACAGCGTTGGCGCGGCGTGGTCCGCCGGAGTCACCGGTAGGTGGTTGTCGCTCGTCGTCGCGGCCACGCGCCGCGGGCGGCCGGGGCGTTCTGCCCGCGGGGGTCCGGCACCGGCGGTCGCGTTGGTCCGCGTGCCGCACGCTGGTGTCGGGGGCGCGGCCCCGCTGGCGCGGCGGCCGGGTCCGCCCCCGGCACAGCGTGATCGTCCCCGACCGGATCGTCAGGCGCGCTGCCCCACCGGGCCGGCACGCCAGGTCGGTCCGCCCGGTCCGGTAGCGGCGGTCGCGCTCGTCGGTTCGTCCCAGGCTGTGGCCCGCGGGCCGTGGAGAGCGTCCGACCCGCCAGGCCGGGAGGCCGCGGCGGTCGTGGTGCCCGCGGTGCCGTGCGCCGACGGCGCTCCTCCGTCCATGCTTCCGCAATCACCCCTACAACCATTCCTCCCCACGGCGTGTCAAAGACCGTGCCGGAGAAGGAAACGGGCTCTTTCCGGACACCCCCGCACCGCCCGGTCGTTCTTGAGCGAAGGAGCCGTTCATGCGCAAGAACCGCTCGGCTGCGGTCACCGCGGCGTCGTTTCTCCTCATCACGGGCGCGGCCATCGCCACCGCGCCCGCCTCCGTCGCCGGGACCCCCGGCGGCACCCATGCAAGTGACCGCAACCGGGACTTCAACGGCGACGGGTACGAGGACGTGCTGACCGGCGCGCCCGGCGCCACCGTGGGCGGGCGTTCCGGCGCCGGTGCCGTCACCGTGCAGTACGGCGGGCCCAAGGGGGTCACCACCAGCGCCAAGGTCTTCAGCCAGAACACCTCCGGCGTGCCCGGCGCCGCCGAGACCGGCGACGCCTTCGGCCAGGCCGTGGCCAGCGGGGACCTCGACGGGGACGGGTACGACGACGCCGTCGTCGGCATCCCCGGCGAGGACCTGGGCGGCGTCGGCGCCGACGCGGGCGGCGTCGTGGTCCTGTGGGGCTCGGCGAAGGGGCTGTCCGGCGCCGCGAGCGACTGGCTGCAGTCCGTCAGCGCCATGAAGGGTGACCGGTTCGGCAGCGCCCTGGCCGCCGGGCACTTCACCACCTACGTCCCGGGTGACCTGCTCGCCGTGATCGACAAGGTGGGGCTGTCGATCTTCCAGTACGAGTCCGTGCCGCAGGCCGCCGCCCGCAAGGGCGGGGACGCGGGGACCTTCACGCCCTTCAAGGACCGGCGGCGCACGCCGCTCGCCCGGCAGGCGGAAGGGCCCGGCATCGCACCCACCTCGCTGACGACCGGCGACTACGACGACAACGGCCTGGCCGACCTCGTGGTCTCCGGCCTCAGCCTGGGCGACGAGCCGGGCTACGGCTGGTCGTACGTCCTCCTCAGCGACGACATCGATCCGCTGCCCGTCACCGCCCTGCGCGGCGGCCCCGTCGTCGCCTCCGGCGACGTCAACGGCGACGGCTTCGACGACCTGGTGACCGGGGAGCCGCACAGCCCCGACGACGGCGGCGCGTCGATGACCGGCGGCATGGTCGGCGTCTACTACGGCAGCCCGGACGGGCCGGTCGGGCAGGAGGGTCCGGGGAGCCCGCCCGTGTGGTGGACCCAGGACGACGCCGGCGTGCCGGGTGTCTCGGAGCGCGGTGACGGCTTCGGCTCGGACCTCTCCGTCGGGGACGTCAACCGCGACGGGTACGCGGACGTCGCGATCGGCGCCTCAGGCGAGGACATCGGCAGCGTCGCCGACGCCGGAGCCGTGTGGGTGCTGCGCGGTTCGGCCGGGGGCCTGACCACCGCCGGTGTCCTGGACGTCAGCCAGAACACGGCGGGCGTCCCGGGCGCCGCCGAGAAGGCCGACAAGTTCGGTGCCCAGGTCTCCTTCACCGACCCCAACCGCGACGGCTACTTCGGTCTGCTCGTCGCGGCCCCGGGCGAGAACACCAACGACGGTGTGGTGTGGGTGTTCTCGGCGGGCGCCGGCGGCCTGAAGCTGCCGGGGAGCTGGACGTACGGCGGCGGCTCGCTCGGCGCCCCGTCCCAGAACGCCCGGTTCGGCGCGGCGATCGACGACTAGCCGCGCTGCCCGAGGCGGCGCAACTGCTGGGTCCGGGCGGCGTCGTCGCCCGGACCGTTGCGCTCGGCCAGCAGCCCGCTGACCCGCCACTGGGTCTCGCGCGGGCGGTTCCCGCCGAACTTGAACTTGGCGCGCACGTCGGTGACCTCCAGCCGCAGCCCGCGGATCCCGGGCAGCATCCGGCCGAACGGCGCCTGGCCGGGGACGACGGGGGCGTGGTCGCCGCGCGGCTGGAAGTGGGCGAGCTGCCGGTGGAGCAGGTCCGCCTTCTCCTGCGGGTCGTCCACGAGGTGGGCCACGCACAGCAGTTGCACGGCAGCGTAGTAGCTGGTGGGCGTCCCGTGCTCGGGCGGGGTGCCCTCGGGGGCGTGCCAGGGGCCGGGGATGAAGGTGTAGTCGTCGACGACGCTGAGCGTCACCTGGGGGTGGGCCTCGATCGCGGCCCACAGCGGGTTCGGCCGGGCGAGGTGGGTGACCGCCTCGCGCCGTACGGCGTCGTAGGCGAAGTGCAGCGGCTGGACGAACGGGGGCGCGCCGTCGAGTCCGTTGACCGCGAGCTGGCCGAAGTCGCGCGCGGCCAGCCAGTCCTGCCACTCGGCCTCGTCGAGGGCGGCGTCCCAGGGGTGGACGAGCATGCGCGGGGCTCCTTTCAGCGCGCGGTGAGGTAGCCGGGGACGGTGATCGACGGGTCGAGGTCGTCGGCGGGTTCGGGCGTCCCGTAGGAGCGGGTCACCGGCAGCACGCCCGTCCAGTGGGGGAGCGCCAGGTCCTCGGGGTCGTCGCCGGGGCCGCCGGTGCGCACCTTGGCCGAGACCTCGTGCAGGTCGAGGGCGATGACGGCGGTGGCGGCCAGTTCCCTGGCGTTGGCGGGGCGGGAGTCGGCGGCGCGGCCGGGCACGATGTGGTCGACGAGGGCGTCCAGGGCCGCGGAGCGCTCGGCGGGGTCGGTGACCTGGCGGGCCACGCCGTGCACCACCACGGAGCGGTAGTTGATCGAGTGGTGGAAGGCGGACCGGGCCAGCACGAGCCCGTCCAGGTGCGTCACGGTCAGGCAGACCGGGAGCCCGGTGTCCTCGCCGGCGCCGCGCAGCGGACGGGAGCCGGTGGAGCCGTGCACGTAGAGTCGCTCGCCGACGCGCGCGTAGAGGGTCGGCAGCACGACCGGTGCCCCGTCGCGGACGAAGCCGAGGTGGCAGAGGTAGTCCGCGTCGAGGATCGCGTGCACCAGGTCGCGGTCGTACGAGGCGCGCTCGCGGCTGCGGGTCGGGACCGTGAGGTCGGTGGGAGCGTACGCATCGGCAGCGGAGGGCGTGGCGGACATGGCGCGATCCTTTGCACTAGTGCATAATGCTTTTTGTGCTAGGAGAGTACACGTTCACCGGTCGGGGCGCAGCGGACATCGCGGCGAGCGTCGAACGGGCCATCGGGGAGGGCGCGCTCGCGCCCGGCGCCGCGCTGCCGCCGCTGCGGGAGCTCGCCGCCGGACTCGGCGTCAACCCCAACACCGTCGCGGCCGCCTACCGCCTGCTGCGCGACCGCGGCGTCATCGAGACGGCGGGCCGGCGCGGCAGCCGGGTGCGCCGGCGTCCGGCGACCACCGCGCGGGACGAGATCCGCCTGGAGGTGCCGCCCGGGGTGCGGGACCTGTCCACGGGCAACCCGGACTCCGCCCTGCTGCCCCCGCTCGGGGAGGCGCTGGCCGAGGCGGCCGCCCGCAACGCGCGGCAGCCCACGCTGTACGGGCGGTCCCCGGTCGAGGAGGAGCTCGCCGCGCTCGCGCGTGCCGCCTTCGACGCCGACGGGGTGCCGGCCGGCCCGGTCGGCCTCACCTCCGGTTCGCTCGACGCCATGGAGCGCGCGCTCACCGCCCACCTGCGGCCGGGGGACGCGGTGGCGGTGGAGGACCCCGGCTGGGGCAGCGTCTTCGACCTCGTCCCCGCCCTGGGGCTGCGCGCGGTCCCGGTCGGCGTGGACGACGACGGCCCGCTGCCGCACGACGTGGACGCCGCCCTGCGGCAGGGCGCGCGGGCGCTGATCGTCACCGACCGCGGCCAGAACCCGACCGGGGCCACGCTCTCCGCGGCGCGCGCCGGCGAACTGCGCGCCGTCCTGAGCGGCCACCCGCAGGTGCTCGTCATCGACGACGACCATGTGAACGGCCTGACCGAGCTGCCGCTGCACCCGCTCGCCGGGAGCACCCCGCACTGGATGCTGGTCCGCTCGACCGCCAAGGCCTACGGCCCCGACCTGCGCCTGGCCGTCCTCACCGGCGACCCGGTCACGCTCGACCGGGTCCGCGGCCGCTACCGGCTCGGGCCCGGCTGGGTCAGCCATCTGCTGCAGCACACCGTCGCCCACCTCTGGCGCACCGGAGCGGTCGACGTCCCGGCCGTCTCCGCCGCGTACGCCGCGCGCCGCGACGCGCTGGTGCGGGCGCTGGCCGACCGCGGCGTCCCCGCGCACGGCCGCAGCGGCATGAACGTCTGGGTCCCGGTGCCCGACGAGACCGGGGCGGTCGCCCGGCTCCTGCAGGCGGGCTGGGCGGTCGCGCCCGGCGCCCGCTTCCGCCTGGACTCCCCGCCGGGCATCCGCATCACCGTCTCCCCGGTCGCGGCGGACGAGGTCCCGGCCCTGGCCGACGCCGTCGCCGCCGCCGTCCGGCCGCACCGCGCCGGGCGCTTCGGCTGACGGGGGCGCGGGCCGGAGGGGGTCAGGCCGCCGGACGGCGCTGGGTCAGCGCCGCGCCGGCGAGCACGACGAGGGCGCCGACCGGCTCGTTCCACGTCAGGTGCTCGTCCAGCAGGGCGACACCGGCCGCGGTCGCGATGACCGGGATCAGGTAGGTGACCATCGTGGCGATGGTCGGGCCCTTCTCCGCGACGATCCCGTACTGCAGGAGGAAGGCGATCCCGGTGCCCAGCGCGCCCAGCGCCACGACCGACAGTGTCGGCCAGAGCGGGAACGAGCCCGGCGTGGAGGTGAACAGCGGGGCCAGCACGGCCAGTTGGACGGTGCCGAGCAGCAGCTGTGCGGAGGACATCGACAGCGCCGAGTTGCCGCTGCCGCTCAGGGTGCGGCGCACGTAGATCCACCCCACCGCGTAGCTCGCGGAGGCGCCCAGCGCCATCGCGGTGCCCGCCGGATCCGTCCCGGAGAAGCCCTGCCAGGCGCCGAGGACGGTCAGCACGCCGACGAAGCCGATGCCGACCCCCGCGACCCGCTGCCGGGTCGGCTTGTCGTCCGAGAGCGCCACCACCGACAGCACCATGCTCCACAGCGGGGTCGTGGCGTTGCAGATCCCCGCGAGCGTGGAGGGGATGGTGAGCTCCGCGTACGCGAAGAGTGTGAACGGCAGCGTGTTCAGCAGCAGCGCGGCGACCGCCATGTGCCCCCAGGTGCGGGCGCCGCGCGGCATCCGTTCCCGCTTCACGGCGAAGGCGGCGGCCAGCACGGCGGTGCCGAAGACCATGCGGCCGAGCGCGACCTGCAGCGGGGCGTACGCCTCGGTGCCCACCTTGATGAACAGGAAGCTGAAGCCCCAGATGAGCGCGAGCACGGCCCAGCTGACGCGCCAGTCCACGACGGGGCGGCGGCGCGCGGTGACCGATGGGGCGGCGGGGGCGGGTGAGGTGCCGGCGGGGGAGGGGGCGGCCACGGCGGCAGGGTGGCGGGTGCTGGGTGCGCTCATGGCCATCACCATGACGGATTGAACCTCTTAGGACAAGCGAGAAAACCTGCCGGTGATCACGTAGTGTTGCTTACATGTTGAACCTCGAGCGCCTGCGCATCCTGCATGCGATCTCCACCTACGGCTCGGTGAGCGCCGCGGCGGACGTCCTGCACGTGACCACCTCGGCCGTCTCCCAGCAGATGGGCAAGCTCGAACGCGAGACCGGGCAGACGCTGCTGGCCAGGAACGGCCGCGGGGTCCGCCTCACCGACGCCGGCCGGCTGCTGTCCGGGCACGCCGACCGCATCCTCTCCCTCGTCGAGCTCGCCCACTCCGACCTGGAGGCGCACCGCGGCGCCGCGGTCGGCGAGCTGCGCATGGGGGCCTTCCCCACCGCGGTGCGCGGCCTGTTCCCGCAGGCGCTCGCGGCGACGCGGCACGACCACCCCAAGCTGCGCGCGATGGTCCACGAGATGGAGCCCCAGGACGCGCTGGCCCGGCTCGTGCGCGGCGACATCGACCTCGCGGTCGTCCTCGACTGGTACAACAAGCCGCTGTCGCTGCCCGGCGGCCTGGCCAAGGAGCCGCTGCTCGACGACCTCGCCGACGTGGTCGTCCCCGAGGGCCACCCCCTGGCGGGCTGCGACGAGGTCGACCTGGGCGACCTCGCCGACGATGACTGGATCGCCTGGCCGGACGGCGGCTTCTGCCACGAGTGGCTGCTGTTCACCCTGCGCGGCAAGGGCGTGGAACCGCGCATCGCCCACCACGCCGAGGAGCACCCCACCGTGCTCGCCCTGGTCGCCGCCGGCCTGGGCGTCGCCGTCGTCCCGCGCCTCGGCCGCGGCTCCCTCCCGGCCGGGGTCCGCGCGATCCGCGTGCGCCACACCATGAAGCGCCACATCTACGCCGTCTGGCGCTCCGACGCCGACCGCCGCCCCGCCATCCGCGCCGCCGTCGAGGCCCTGCGCCGGGCAGGGGAGGACGTGGCGGCAGCCGAGGGCTGATCGCCCTCGGGGATGCCGGTGCGCGCGTGGTCCAGGACGACATGGGCTAGCCGAGGCCGGGCATCTTGCGGAAGTCCCAGGAGACGACGGAGTCCGGGGTCAGGCGCAGCCACGCGTGGCGGCCGTCGTGGGGCATGGACTCCAGGCCGAAGTTCTTGGCCGCGAACAGCCGCTCGACGACCTCCAGGTCCGGGTGGGGCCCGCCGGTGCGGGGCGCCTCGCCGACGAACTCGACGGTGCCGGAGAGCTCGACGCCGCGCAGTTCGCCGTACTCCGTGCCGTCGTCGACGACGACCGCGACCCGCGGGTCACGCCGCAGGTCGGCCCAGCGGCGGCTGCGGACGATCGAGTACAGCCACAGGGACGTACCGTCCCAGACGAACCACAGCGCGCCCACGTGCGGGCGGCCGTCGGGCGAGACGGTCGCGACGCGGCAGGTGCGCTGCGCGCCGAGGAAGGTGTCGATCTCCTGCGGGGTCATCATGATCCGGCGTCCGCGCCGCTGTGCGACGGCCATGTGCGCCCCCACTTCCCTGCCTGACGGTTCGTCAGATACGGTCACCTGGGACGACGGTAGGGCAGCCGCGCGCGAGGGGGCAAGCATGACGGACGGCAACCGGGACCGCAGGCTCGACGCGCTCCTGACCCCCCGGTCCACCGCCGTGCTCACCGTCGAGTGCCAGCGCGGGGTGGTCGGCCCGGACGGCGCGCTGCCGGAACTCGCGGCCGCCGTACGGGCCTCGGGGGCGCTGGACGCCACCGCGCGGCTGGTCACCGCGGCCCACGCGGCGGGCGCCACCGTGGTGCACGCCGTCGCCGAACGCCGCGCCGACGGCCGCGGGTCCAGCCGCAACGCGCGGATCTTCCGCGCCGCCGAGCGGCTGCCCGTCCTGCAGGTCGCCGGCACACCGGCGGTCGAGGTCGCCGAGGAGATAGCGGTCGGTGCCGGCGACTTCGTCGTGCGACGGCTGCACGGGCTGTCGCCGGTCGCCGGCACCGGCCTCGACGCCGTGCTGCGCAACCTGGGCGTGCGCACGGTCGTCGTCACCGGGGTGTCGGCCAACGTGGCCGTTCCCAACGCCGTCTTCGACGCGGTCAACCTCGGCTACCAGGCGGTCGTGCCCGCGGACGCCATCGCCGGGGTGCCGCAGTCGTACACCGCGGACATGGTCCGGCACACCCTCGCGCTCGTCGCCACGGTCACCACCGCCGACGAGGTCATCGGCAGCTGGAAACGGTCCGGGCCGGGCCCGGGGGGCTCAGGCCAGGGCCACTGAGTCCCCCTCCACCTTGATGTTCGCCGCCGGCAGCGGCTGGGTCGCAGGGCCGTTGGCCACGCTGCCGTCCTTGATGCTGAACTTGCTGCCGTGACAGGGGCAGTTGATCGTGCCGCCTGCGATCTCGTTGACGGCGCAGCCCTGATGAGTGCAGATCGCCGAGAACGCCTTGAACGAGCCCGCCTCGGGCTGGCAGACGACGACCTTCTTGTCCGCGAAGATCTTGCCGCCGCCGACCGGGATGTCCGAGGTCTTGGCCAGCGCCGCCTCGGCCCCGCCGCCGGCGGGCGCCGACCCTCCGGTCCCCTGGTCGCCGCCCTGCGGGGGCGCGGCAGGGCTGTAGGCGCCTGCGGAGTCGTTGGAGTCACCGCACGCGGCCAGCGCGGCCGCGAGCCCCGCCGCACCCACCCCGGCGACCACGGCGCGGCGGGTCGGAGCTCCTGCGGTGCCAGTCGTCTCGGCCATGCGTCACACATCCTGTTGCCTCGTCCGTTCCGGACCGCCAGCCGGGGCCCGGGAGCGTCGTTCACGCCCTGCCCTGTCGTACGGACGAGATGGGTGAGCCGTTCAACCATCCCCCGGAAAATCACAGGGCACGGCCGCTCGCGCCGGCGACTGCCCGTGCCGGCGGCCACTGCCACCGTCCGGCCGGTTCAGCCGTCGAAGTCGACGTACCACTTGGGCGCGCACTCCAGGACGCCGTAGACCCGCAGGCAAGGCCGCACCGCGTGGTACCGCCCCTGGACCGTCGGGGAAGGCGTCCACCCCGTGGTGCCTGAGTGATACCGCTGACAGTAGTCGTAGCCTCCATTGGCCGTGACCTGTGCGTTGGTGCGGTAGCCGTGGCCGGCCTTCTCTTCGGCGGCCGTCGGTGAGAAGGCGTTGATGGAACGGTCGATCGAGACGTACGAGCCGTCGGGCACGTAGGCGCCGCCGTAGGCGCCCGCCGACTGGATGCCGGTGTAGAGACGTGTGATGATGCCGCGCAGCGTCACCGGATAGTTGGGGGCCCCGACTTCGGAGTACGCCACGTACTCGGTCGGTGGGGCCACGCACCGCTCGGCGGCTTGCGCCGGTGATGTCGTGCCCAGCACGGACAGCGGGGCGATCAGCAGCCATGCTGCCACCCAGGCGCGTACGCGCCCGCGTCCGAGTTCCAAGGTTGCCCCCCGGTGTGTATCCGCCCTTATCGGGCGTCATCGGAGTGCGCAGGCTAGCACCGGACTTCACCGTCCTGCCATGAACATGGCGAAGTTGCCTCCCGTGGCCGAACGCCGGCGTCGTGTGCTCCGCCTAGGATGCGCCCATGGAGGAAGTGACCGGGATCCGCTACGTCACGCCGTTGCGTGAGGGCGGATCGGTTCCCGGGGTCGTCGAGGCCGACGACCTGGGGACCTACGTGGTGAAGTTCGTGGGCGCCGCACAGGGGCGCAAAGCACTGGTCGCGGAGGTGATCGCGGGGGAGCTGGCCCGGCGGCTGGGCATGCGGGTGCCGGTGCTGGTGCGGTTCCAGTTCGACCCGGTGATCGGGCTCGGCGAGCCGGACCAGGAGATCCAGGACCTGCTGAAGGCCAGCGGCGGCCTCAACCTCGGCATGGACTTCCTCCCCGGTGCGCTCGGCTTCGACCCGCTGGTCTTCGAGGTGGAGCCCGGTGAGGCGGGCCGGATCGTGTGGTTCGACGCCCTCGTGGGCAACGTCGACCGCTCGTGGCGCAACCCGAACATGCTGGTCTGGCACCAGGACCTCTGGCTGATCGACCACGGCGCCTCGCTGATCTTCCACCACAACTGGAAGGGCGCCGACCAGGCCGCGGACAAGCCGTACGACGCCGCGGACCACGCCCTCGCCCGCTTCGCCCCGGACGTCGAGGCCGCCGCCCGCGACCTCGCCCCGCGGGTGGACGAGGCGCTGCTGCGCGAGGTCACCGCACAGGTCCCCGACGAGTGGCTGGTGGACGAGCCCGGTTTCGCGGGCCCGGACGAGGTGCGGCGCGCGTACGAGCGGGTGCTGCTGGCGCGCGCCGGCTCCGTGGGGGAGCGGATCACCCTCGCCCCGAAGCAGCAGGAGAAGCAGGCGCCGCCGGAGTGGCTGCGCACCTGGGTCGAGGGGAAGGCCGCCAAGTGAGCACGGCGAGCGGGCGCGATGTGTTCGAGTACGCCCTGGTGCGCGTGATGCCGCGGATCGAGCGCGGCGAGCTGATCAACGCGGGTGTGCTGGTCTACTGCCGTGCCAAGTCCTTCGTGGGCGCCCGGGTCCACCTGGACGAGACGCGGCTGCGCTGCCTCGACCCCGACGTGGACGTCGCCGGCGTGCGGGCGGCGCTGCGCGGCTACGAGGGCATCTGCGCGGGCGGTGAGCGGGCCGGGCAGGCGGCGGAGGACGATCCTGGGCGGCGCTTCCGGTGGCTGACGGCGCCGCGCAGCACCATCGTGCAGCCGGGCCCGATCCACACCGGGCTGACCGAGGACCCGCAGGCCGAGGTGGACCGTCTGCTGGATCTTCTGGTGCGCTGAGCCACATCGGCGCGGTGGGCGTTGACACAGGGTCACTGCGCTCCTACGGTTTCGGCTACGGGACGTACTAAGCGGTCGCTCACCTGCGCGACCGCTCCCACAGGGCTGAGGAGAGCAGATGTCGACCACCGAGCAGCGCGTAGCGATCGTGACAGGGGCGGCGCGCGGCATCGGCGCCGCCACCGCCGTGCGCCTGGCCGCGGAGGGCCGCGCCGTGGCCGTGCTGGACCTCGACGAGACCGCGTGCAAGGACACCGTCGAGCAGATCACCAAGGCGGGCGGCCGGGCCGTCGCCATCGGCGCCGACGTCTCCGACGAGGAGCAGGTCGCGGCCGCGGTCGCGCGCGTCGCCGCGGAGCTCGGGGCGCCGACGATCCTCGTCAACAACGCGGGAGTGCTCCGCGACAACCTGCTGTTCAAGATGAGCGCGTCCGACTGGGACACGGTCATGAACGTGCACCTGCGCGGCGCCTTCCTGATGACCCGCGCCGTCCAGAAGCACATGGTGGACGCCAACTTCGGCCGCGTGGTCAACCTGTCCTCGTCCTCCGCCCTCGGCAACCGCGGCCAGGCCAACTACTCCGCCGCCAAGGCGGGCCTGCAGGGCTTCACCAAGACCCTCGCGCACGAGCTCGGCAAGTTCGGCGTCACGGCCAACGCGGTCGCCCCCGGCTTCATCGCCACCGACATGACGGCCGCCACCGCCTCCCGCATCGGCATGGGCTTCGAGGAGTTCCAGGCCGCGGCCGCCACCCAGATCCCCGTCCAGCGCGTCGGCAACCCGGACGACGTCGCCAACGCCATCGCCTTCTTCACCGGCGACAACGCGGGCTTCGTCTCCGGCCAGGTGCTGTACGTGGCCGGCGGACCGCTCGACTGAACCGCGACAGGAGACCCGCATCATGAGCAACCAGCCCGACAGCGGACGCGTCGCGATCGTCACCGGCGCCAGCCGCGGCATCGGCTACGGCATCGCCGAGGCGCTCGTCGCCCGCGGCGACCGCGTCGTCATCACCGGCCGCAACGAGGAGGCGCTGAAGGAGGCCGTCGAACGGCTCGGCGCCGACCGGGCCCTCGGCGTGGCCGGCAAGGCCCACGACGAGGCGCACCAGGCCGAGGTCGTCGAGCGGACGATGGAGGCCTTCGGCCGCGTCGACTACCTCGCCAACAACGCCGGTACGAACCCGGTCTTCGGCCCGCTCGCCGAGCTCGACCTCGGCGTCGCCCGCAAGGTCTTCGAGACCAACGTCATCTCCGCGCTCGGCTTCGCCCAGCAGACGTACAAGGCGTGGATGAAGGAGAACGGCGGCGCGATCGTCAACATCGCCTCCGTGGCGGGCATCAGCGCCTCCCCCTTCATCGGCGCGTACGGCATGAGCAAGGCCGCGATGGTCAACCTCACGCTGCAGCTCGCCTCCGAGATGGCGCCCGGTGTCCGCGCCAACGCCATCGCCCCCGCGGTGGTCAAGACCAGGTTCGCCTCCGCCCTCTACGAGGGCCGCGAGGAGCAGGCCGCGTCCGCCTACCCGCTGGGGCGGCTCGGCGTGCCCGAGGACATCGGCGGCGCCGCCGCCTTCCTGCTCTCGGACGCGGCTGCCTGGATCACCGGCCAGACCCTGGTCGTGGACGGCGGCATCTTCCTCAACGCCAGCGTCGGCGCCTGAGGCTTGCGTTCGTCCGCACTCCAACGTGCACAGTCCCTGGTGCCGGCCGCCGTAGCGGCGGCCGGCACCAGGGACCCGCCCGTATCCGAGGAGTGCGCACCATGCGATACCGCACACTGTCCGGCGGCGCCGGACCGAAGGTCAGCACCCTGTGCCTGGGAGCCCTGCCCTTCGGCACCACGGTCGACGAGGAGACCTCCTTCGCGATCCTCGACCGCTTCACCGAGGCCGGCGGCACCTTCGTCGACACCGCGAACAACTACGCCTGCTGGGTGGACGGCGCCACCGGCGACGAGAGCGAACTGCTGCTCGGCCGCTGGCTGCGCAGCCGACGGGCGAGGGAGCACGTCGTGCTCGCCACCAAGGTCGGCGCCCGTCCCGACCTCACGCGCGGTACGCGGTGGATCGACGACGAGGGCGGGCTCGGCAACGCCGAGGGCCTGGCCGGGCACGTCGTCCGGGCGGGCCTGAGGGAGAGCCTGCGCAGGCTGGGCACCGACCGCGTCGACCTCCACTACGCCCACGTCGAGGACCCGCGCGTCCCGCTGGAGGAGACCGTGGGTGCCTTCGCCGGCCTCGTCGCGGACGGCACGGTCGGTACGCCCGGCGTCAGCAACCACGCGACGCGGCGCATCGCCGAGGCCCGCCGGATCGCCGCGGAACGGGGCCTGCCGGGGTACCAGGTCGTCCAGCAGCGGCACACCTACCTCCGGCCGCGGCCGCAGGCGCGCTTCGGCATCCAGCGGCACGCCGACGCCGAACTCCTCGACCACGTCCGCACCCAGCCCGACCTGACGCTGCTGGGGTACTCCACGCTCGTCCACGGCGCCTACACCCGGGACGACAAGGCGGTGCCCGGGCAGTACCGGCACGGGGGGACGGAGCGGCGGCTGCGCGTCCTGCGGGAGGTGGCGCGGCAGGCCGGGGCGACCCCCAACCAGGTCGTGCTGGCCTGGCTGCTGGGCGGGGACGTGCCCGTCCTGCCGGTGCTCGGGGTGAGCAGCGTCGCGCAGCTCGACGAACTCCTGGCGGCGGCCGACCTGGACCTCGAACCGGAGTTGCGGGCCCGGCTGGACGCGGCCTGACCCCCGGCCGGGCGGATTGTCGGTGCGGAACGGTACGTTCGTCCCCAGTAACGGATCGCGTACCGGAGGTTCCCGACGTGCCCATCACGCTGCCCGAGTCCTGGCAGGCCGTCCTCGGTGAGGAGCTGGAGAAGCCCTACTTCACCCAGCTCACCGAGTTCGTGGAGGAGGAGCGCGGGAAGCACAAGGTCTTCCCGCCGCGCGAGCAGGTCTTCGCGGCCCTGGAGGCCACGCCCTACGACAAGGTGAAGGTGCTGGTCCTCGGCCAGGACCCGTACCACGGCGAGGGCCAGGGGCACGGGCTGTGCTTCTCGGTGCAGCCGGGTGTCAAGACCCCGCCCTCCCTGCGGAACATCTTCAAGGAGATGAAGGAGGAGTACGGCTACCCGATCCCGGACAACGGCTACCTGATGCCGTGGGCGGAGCAGGGCGTGCTGCTGCTCAACGCGGTGCTGACGGTGCGCGAGGCCGAGGCCAACTCGCACAAGGGCAAGGGCTGGGAGAAGTTCACCGACGCGGTCATCAGGGCCGTTGCGTCCCGGCCCGACCCGGCGGTCTTCGTCCTGTGGGGCAACTACGCCAAGAAGAAGCTGCCGCTGATCGACACCGAGCGGCACGCGGTCGTCCAGGGCGCCCACCCGTCGCCGCTGTCGGCCAAGCTCTTCCTCGGCAGCCGTCCCTTCACCCAGATCGACGAGGCGCTCAAGGCACAGGGCCACGACCCGGTGGACTGGCGCATCCCGGACCTGGGCCGCTGAGTCCGTGCCCGGGCCGGGCGACGCACGGGGGTCGTCGCCGGGCCCGGGCCGAGGGGGGGAGATGCCGATGGAATGGACGGGATGGACGGGGCCGCGCACGGGCAGGGCGCGCCGCCGGGCCGAAGCGGCGGCATGGACGGCCGGACTCGTGCTCGGCGCGTTTGTCGACGTCCGGGTGATCCAGCACCTTCTGACGGCGGACGTGGCGCCGGCCTCCGTCGCGTCGCGCGGCGCGGTGCTCGGCACCTGGGCGACGGACGACGGGGACGGTTCCATCAGGTTCGACCCGGACGGCCACTTCTCCGCCTCCCGGATGCCCGCCCAGGTCTTCATCCCCGGCCGGTGGGTCGACGGGGTGAAGACCACGGGCGGTACCTGGACGTTCCACCACCGCTACGTGGAGCTCGACGGGTTCTCGGGGCTGGGCATCGTCGAGGACTGGCGCGACGACACCCGCCTGTGCGTGGAGTCCGGCGACCCGGGCGTGCTCTGCGACGAGTTGCTGCACCGGGTGCCGGACTGAGGCGTCAGTCGCCCGTCACCCCGTCGATGCGTTCGCGGATCAGGTCGGCGTGGCCGTTGTGGCGGGCGTACTCCTCGATCATGTGGACGTAGATCCAGCGCAGGGAGATTTCGTGCTTGCCGCGGCGCAGCCCGATGTCGTCGAGCGACCGGTGGCGGGTCAGCTCGCGGGCGTGCGCGATCTCGGCGCGCCAGGTGGCGAACGCCTCGGCGGTGTCGGCCTGGGCGAGGTCGTGGAACTCGCCGTCGGGGTCATCCTCGGTGAGGTAGAGCGGGGGCACGTCCTCTCCGGCGAGCACGGTGCGGAACCAGCCCCGTTCGACCCCGGCCATGTGCCGGACCAGGCCGAGCAGGGTGAGGTCGGAGGGGGGCGCGCTGGGGGTGCGCAGCTGTTCGTCGTCCAGGCCGGCGCACTTCATCGCGAGGGTGTCGCGGTGGAAGTCCAGCCAGCTCTCCAGCATGGTGCGCTCGTCGGCGATGTAGGGCGGGTCGGTGCGCTCCGGCGTCGTCGTCATGGCCGCCATGATGGCGGGGGCCTCTGACGGCGTCGACGCATTAACCGGCCGAGCCGCCGGAGCCGCCACCGAGCATCCCGCGCAACAGGTCGGCCGCGCCCGCCCGCAACTCGGCCTCGGGCGGGGGCGAGGTGGACCCGGCGCCCGCGACGGAATGGAAGAGGACGCCGTCGCACCACGCGATGAGCGACCGTGCGTGACGCTCCGGCTCGGCGGAGCCCACGGCGCGCAGCATCGCCTCCAGTTGCTCGCGGAAGGCGCGACCCGCGGTGTCGTAGACCGTGCGCAACTCGGGGCGCCGGGTGGCCTCCAGGGCGAGTTCCAGGCGGGCGCGCGTGAGGTCACGGGCCTCGGTGACGGAGCGGTGCAGGAAGTGTGCGAGCAGCGCGGCCAGCCCCTCGGGCCCGGGCGCGGACGCGGGGGCGTGGGCCGTCTGCGACTCGCGGAAGGCCAGCCTGCGGACCGCCGCCTCCAGGAGGGCCGCGCGGGTCCGGGCGTGGTTGGACGTCGAGCCCTGCGGCAGACCGGCCGCCTCGTCGACCGCACGGTGGGTCAGCCCGCGCATGCCCCGCTCGGCGAGCAGGGCGAGTGCGGTGTCTGCGATCAGCTCGGGGCGGGACGTCTGCGCGGTGCTCATGACGGCAACCTACCGGCCCCGGCTCCGGCCCCGCCCTGCTCGTGTACCGGCGAGCGGCATCGTCGTCACCTGGGTTCGGCGTGACGGAAGGCCCCGACGCCGGCCGGTTCACCCGGGCCGAGGCGGCGGGACGCCGCCCGGGCCCCCGCCCCGCCGTCCTTCCCTCACCCGGTGCCCGGGCAGCCCGTCGCCTGCCGGGCCTGACGAGCCAGGGTGGGGGTCTCGGGCGGCACCGTCACCGGGATCCGGCGTGGCCGGACCCCACCCCCGTCGGCCGGGGCGAAGGGCGCCTTTGCAGGACGGGGTTGGCCCGGGTGGGCCGTCACCCGGCTCGGTGTCACCGCGCGCCTTGACGAGGGCCTGGGCGACCGTCGTCCCCGCTTGTTCCCTCGCCGGTCGGTGGACCGCCGTAGGGGTTCCGGAACCGCGCCGAGGCCCTGGGCGGCACCGTCTCCGGGTCCGGTGCCGCCGGACGTCGCCGTCCCCAGGTTCGCGTGCGGCTCCGGCGCCCTCCCCGGGATACTACAGATGTAGTACGCTCCACTACACCTGTAGCCTGCGGAGGGGAGCCGAAGCCATGGGCCGCACATCGCGTCAGCCGTACGCCGTCGTCGTCGGAGCCGGCATCGGAGGGCTGGCCGCCGCCGTGGCCTTGCGCCGGCGCGGATGGCGGGTGACCGTCCTGGAGCGGGCCGCGGCGCTCGAACCCGTCGGAGCCGGGATCGGCATCGCGCCCAACGGCCTGCGTGCGCTGGACGCGCTCGGGGTCGGCGGGGCCGTGCGCGCCATGGCCGCCTTCCAGGGCGAGGGCGGGCTGCGCCGCCCCGACGGGCGCTGGCTCTCCCGGACCAGCGGCGAGGCCGCCGCCGAGCGGTTCGGCGGACCCGTGGTGATCGCCCACCGGGCGGAGTTGGTGGCCGTGCTGTCGGGCCTCCTGCCGGACGGCGCGCTGCGCACCGGGACCCGGGTCCTGTCCGCCTCCCCCGGGGGGAAGGTCACCACCGGGGACGGGACGATCGACGCCGATCTGGTGGTCGCCGCCGACGGGATCAACTCAGCCGTGCGCGCCGCGCTGTTCCCGGCGCACCCGGGGCCGGTCTACAGCGGGTTCACCAGCTGGCGCACGGTCGTGCCGGCACCCTCCGCGTACCTCCCGCACGAGACCTGGGGGCGCGGCCGGCTGTGGGGCACCGTCCCGCTCACCGGCGGCCGCGTCTACTGCTACGCGACCGCCGTGACCCCGCCGGGCGGCCGCGCCCCCGGCGGGGACGAACGCACCGAGCTGCGGCGGCTGTTCGGCGACTGGCACCAGCCGGTGCCCGAGCTGATCGACTGCGCCGCCCCCGGCGCAGTGCTCCGCAACGACGTCCACCACCTCGCGCGAGGGCTGCCCGCCTTCCACCAGGGGCGCATCGCCCTGCTCGGCGACGCGGCGCACGCCATGACGCCCAACCTCGGCCAGGGCGGCTGCCAGGCCCTGGAGGACGCCGTCGTCCTCGCCCACCTCGCCGCCCCCGACGCCGCGGACGAGGCCGTGGCGCGCGCCCTGGCCGCCTACACCGCGCAGCGGCTGCCCCGCACGACGGGCGTCGTACGCCGCTCCTGGAGCATCGGGAGGCTCACCACCTGGTCCTCGCCGCCCGCCGTCGCGCTGCGCGACGCCCTGTTCGCCACCGTCAACCGGGTCGGCCCGCGCCTGGCCCTGCGCAGCCTCGACGGGATCGCCGACTGGCGGCCGCCGGCCGGCCCGTATGCTGCCGACGGCACAGGTCAGGCACAGCAGGCGTAGGCGGGAGCGGCACATGGAACCCCTCAGGATCGGGGTCATCGGACTCGGCGACATCGCGCGCAAGGCGTACCTGCCGGTGCTGACCGCGCAGCCGGGGGTGGAACTCCACCTGCACACCCGCACCCGCGCCACCCTCGACGCCGTCGGCGACACCCACCGGGTCCCGGTCCCGCACCGCCACGAGACCCTCGACGCCCTGCTCGACCAGGGGCTCGACGGGGCGTTCGTGCACGCCCCCACCGAGACGCACGTGGAGATCACCGAACGCCTCATCGCCGCGGGCGTCCCCGTCTACGTCGACAAACCGCTCGCCTACGACCTGGCCGGGGCCGAGCACCTGGTGCGCCTCGCCGAGGAGCGCGGGGTCGGGCTGACGGTCGGCTTCAACCGCCGCCACGCGCCGGGCTACGTGCAGTGCGCCGACCACCCGCGCGACCTGATCCTCCTGCAGAAGAACCGCATCGGACACCCGGAGACCGCGCGCACCGTCGTCTTCGACGACTTCATCCACGTCGTCGACACCCTGCGCTTCCTCCTCCCCGGCCCCGTCGAGCACACCGACGTCCGGGCACGGGTCCGCGGCGGGCTGCTCCACCACGTCACGCTCCAGCTGTCCGGCGACGGCTTCACCGCGATCGGCGTGATGAACCGCATGAGCGGCTCCAACGAGGAGGTCCTGGAGGTCATGGGCCAGGACAGCAAGCGCCAGGTGTTCAACCTGGCCGAGGTCGTGGACCACAAGGGTCAGCCCACCGTCCGCCGCCGCGGCGACTGGGTCCCCGTCGCCCGCCAGCGCGGCATAGAGGGCATCGCCCTCGCGTTCCTCGACGCCGTACGGCACGGCAAGCCCCTCGACGCCCGCGACGCGCTGCAGACCCATGAACTGTGCGAGCGCGTCGTCACCGCCGTGACCGGGCAGACCTCCTGAGCGCCGCCTCGTACGCGCCCGCCCCGGCCAGCAGCAGCACCGCCAGCCGGGGCACCCAGTCGCCGAGCCGGTCGTACGGGCTGCGCCCGGAACCCAGCGGCACGTCGTAGACCTGCGCCGCGCTGCGCGACGTGCCCAGCGACGGGCCGATCCGCTCGCCGCGGGCGTCGTGGACCGCACTGATCCCGGTCAGCGTCGCGTGCACCATCGGCCGCCAGGACTCGGCCGAGCGCAGTGCCGCCAGCGAGGCGTGCTGCGCGGGCGCCCAGCTCCCCTGGAACGAGGACGTGGAGGACTGCGCCACCAGCAGCTGCGCCCCGTCGTCCGTGAGGTGCCGGCTCATGTCGGGGAACGCCGACTCGAAGCACACCAGGGGCCCCAGCCGCACCGTGCCCGCGTCCATGACCACCTGGTGGTCCCCCCGGATCCGGTCCTCACCCGCCGCCCTGCCCACCGACGTGGCCCAGCCCAGCACCGTACGGGCCGGGACGTACTCGCCGAACGGCACCAGCCGCATCTTGTCGTAGCTCGGGCCGACCGGCCCGTCGGGGCCCATCAGGACCGAGGTCTTGGATATCCCGAGGCCGTCCGCCCGCCGGGCGTCGACGTTGACCAGGATGTCGGCGCCGACGTCCCGGGACAGCGCGGCCAGCCGGTTCGCCAGGCCGGGGCGGGCGGACAGGTCGAAGCCGACGCTGCTCTCCCCCCACACCACCAGGTCCACGCCCTTGCCCGCGAGCGTACGGGTCAGCCGCTCCCCCTGGTCGAAGCGCGGTTGCGGCCCGCTGATGACCCCCGGCTGCACGACCGCCACCCGCACGGACTCCCCGCTGCGGCCCGGGACCGGCGCCCAGGCCCACACCGCCGTCGTGCCCACCGCCGCGGCGGCCAGCACGGACCCCGCGGCCGCCCGGCAGGAGGGCACCACGAGCAGCGCGGCCAGGGCCGTGTTGACCGCCACCACCAGGAAGCTGACCAGCCACACGCCCCCGATCGAGGCCAGCCGCAGCGCCGGCGTCACCTGCCACTGGCTCGCCCCCAGCAGCCCCCACGGCCCGCCCAGGTACTCCCACGACCGCACCAGCTCGACCAGCAGCCAGGCGGACGGCACCAGCACCGTCGCCGCCAGGACCGTACGGCGGCCCGGCGTGCCCCCGAGCAGCCGCCGCACCAGCCACCCCCACGGCGCCCACAGGGCCCCCAGCAGCAGGGCGATGAGCACGATGAAGACGTGCAGGCTCGGGATCAGCCAGTGGTGCACGGCCACCATGAAGCCGGCCCCGCCCAGCCAGCCGTCCACGGCGGCCCGCCGCCCCGTCGGTGCGGCGCGCGCCAGCAGCATCCACGGCACGAGGGCGACGTACGCCAGCCACCACAGCGACGGCGCGGGGAACGCCAGCGCCGGCAGCGCCCCCGCCGCCGCGGCCGCCGCACCGCGCGTCCAGGGTGAGGCGAGACGGGGGGAGACCGTCCGCGGCCCGTCGACCTTCACCGTCACCTGCGCCACTCCTCACACTCGCCTGGCCTTAGTCTCGTTCGTCCGGACGGCCTTGCCCAGAGGGCCACGGCGCGTGAACCGGCGGCCCCGTGCCGTGCGCGCCGCGCCCCCGCCGCGCACGCCGGTTGAGAGTGCCCCGGCGGGGGACCATGCTGAGGGGGAACGGCCGTGAGGACGAGGACGTACCCATGGGAAGGCGCACCGGCCACGGGGAGCACGGGGGAGGGAAGGAGCGCCACGGGCTGACGCCGCCCGCGGCCGCTGCCGTCGCTGCCGGTGACACGGGGGTGCTGACCGCCTGGGGCGAGGACGCCTGCCGGCTGCTCGGCTGGTCGTCCGCCGAGGTGCTCGGCCGGCCCGCCGGCACCCTGCTCGCCGCGCCGCTGCCCTTCGCCGCACTGCGCCGCATCGCCGCCGGACGCGCCTGGGCGGGCCCCGTCGTCCTGCGCCACCGCGACGGCGGGGACGTGCCGGTCCGGCTGGGGCTGCGCCTCCTCAGCGACGCGTCGGGCACCGCGCACTGGGCCGTCACCGCGGCCGCGACCGCCCCCGGGCGACCGGAACCGGACGCCGGGGTCCTCGCCCAGCTCCCGGTCGCCGTCGCCGTCTACGACCGCGAGGTACGGCTCAGCACCGCCAACGCGGCGATGGAGCGCCTGGTCGGCAGGAGCGTGGAGGAGGTCCGCGGGCAGCGGCTGCGCGAGTTCATGCCCGGCGCGGCCTTCGAGGAGTTCGACCGCGTCCAGGAGGAGGTGATGCAGACCGGCGCGACCGCGCGCCTGGAGAGCCTCGGCCGCCCGCCCGGCGACGACCGCGACCACGCGTACGCGATGCTGGTCTTCCCGCTCAAGGACGGGTCGGGACAGGTCACCGGGGTGTCCGCCGCGGTCTACGAGACGACCGAGCAGTTCCACGCCCGGCGCCGGCTGGACATCGTCAACGAGGCGAGCACCTGCATCGGCACCACCCTGGACATCACCCGCACCGCGCAGGAACTCGCCGACGTCTCCGTACGGCGGTTCGCCGACATGGTCAGCGTCGACCTGCTGGACTCCGTCGTCCGCGGTGAGGAACCCGGCCCGCTGCCGGCCGCGGGCGCCCTCGCCTTCCGCCGCGTCGCCCAGCAGTCCGTGCTGCCCGGCTGCCCCGAGGCCGCCGCCCAGGTCGGGGAGCTGGACATGGTGCCCGAGCACTCGCCGGCCGCCTGCGCCCTGGTCACCGGGCGGGGGTCGCTGCACCGCACCCATGAGCCGGAGATCCGGCGCTGGACGGAGTACGACCGCGCCCGCGGCAGGAGCGTCGTCGACTACGGCGTGCACTCGCTGATGGTCGTGCCGCTGCGCGCCCGGGGCGCGACCCTCGGACTGGCGATCTTCATCCGGCACCGCACCCTCGACCCCTTCCACGCCGACGACCTGCTGCTCGCCGAGGAGATCGCCGCCCGGGCCGCCGTCTGCGTGGACAACGCCCGCCGCTACTCCAGGGAACGGGCCACCGCCCTCACCCTGCAGCGCAGCATGCTCCCCCAGCACTCCCCGCGGCAGGCCGCCGTCGAGGTCGCCTCCCGCTACCTGCCGGCCGGCTCCCGGGCGGGCGTGGGCGGCGACTGGTTCGACGTGATCCCGCTCAGCGGCGCCCGGGTGGCGCTCGTGGTGGGCGACGTCGTCGGCCACGGGGTGCACGCCTCGGCGACGATGGGACGGCTGCGCACCGCCGTGCGGACCCTCGCCGACGTCGACCTGGCGCCCGACGAACTCCTCACCCAGCTCGACGACCTGGTGGTACGCCTCGACATGGAGCAGGGGCAGGGCATCGAGGGCGGCTCGGACCAGTTCTACGGGGAGGTCGGCGCCACCTGCCTGTACGCGGTCTACGACCCCGTCACCCGGCGCTGCACCATGGCACGCGCCGGCCACCCGCTGCCCGCCGTGGTCCTGCCCGGCGGCCGGGCCGACTTCCCCGACCTGCCGGCGGGGCCGCCGCTGGGGCTGGGCGGGCTGCCCTTCGAGTCGGCGGAGCTGGACCTGCCCGAGGGCAGCCTGCTGGCCCTGTACACGGACGGCCTGATCGAATCGGCCGGGCACGACGTCGACGCGGGGCTCGCGCTGCTCGCCCGGACGCTCACCCGGCCGGCCGGGAGCCTGGACGAACTCTGCGACAACGTGCTGTACGGGCTGCTGCCGGACCGGCCCTGCGACGACATCGCCCTGCTGGTCGCCCGGACCCGCGCCCTCGACGCCCACCAGGTCGCCACCTGGGAGCTGCCCGACGACCCGGCCGTCGTCGGGCAGGCGCGCAGGACGGCCGCGGAGCAACTCCGCGAGTGGGGGCTGGGGGAGGCCGTGTTCATCACCGAACTGGTCGTCAGCGAACTGGTCACCAACGCGATCCGCTACGCCGGCGGCGGCCCGATCCAGGTCCGGCTGATCCGCGACGCCACCTTGATCTGCGAGGTCTCCGACACCAGCAGCACCGCCCCGCACCTGCGCCGTGCCCGGATCTTCGACGAGGGCGGCCGCGGGCTGCTGCTCGTCGCCCAGTTCACCCAGCGCTGGGGATCCCGGCAGACGCCCACCGGCAAGACGATCTGGGCCGAGCAGGAATTGGTCTGACTCCCTGACGCAGCGTCATCCCCGTCGGCCGAACCGCCCCTGAAGCGACGTCAGCCGCCGCGGGACCAGTCGCCCTGCCGGCCGCCGTTCCACTGGCCGCCGTGCCAGTCGGTGCCGCCGCCGGTGCGGTGCCGGCCGCCGAGGTGACCCTGCTCGCCCGAGCGGTGCGCGGCGATGGTGCGGGCCACGGCCTCCTGCCAGTCCTCGCTGTCCCAGGTGCCGCTGACGCGGGCGTGGCGGCCCGGGGCCGGGGCGTCGCCCGGAGCGTCCGGCCGCGCGGTGTCGTGCGTACCGGTGCTCGCCGCGGTGCCCGTACCCGCACCCGTACCCGTGCCCGTCGACGCGGCCTTCGTGACCGCCGTGTCGGCCTTCGTGGTCTCGGCGGAGACGGCCGCGCCCGCGGCGGTCGGCACCATGGCGTCCTCGACGGACCCGTCCGGTACGGCCCTGGCCGGCCCCTGGGCGGCTTCCGCGACGTCGCCGGAGCCGCCGTGCGGCATGAGCATGGACAGTCCCGCGATGGCGCCGGTCGCCGTCAGCACGGCGGTGCCCAGCGAGCCGCGGCCGGGACCGCCGCGCTGCCCACGGTGGCGGCCCCCGACGACCTCTCCGCTGATGACCTTGACCTCCGCGGCCTCACCCGCCTCCACCGGCTGCGGCCGGGGTATCACCTCGGTGGGGTCCAGCGCACCCGGGTCGGGGTGGCTCGGTGCCTCGGCGGGCAGGGGGAGAGAATCGGCCATGGCTGCGATCATTCACATCCGGCGGCCCGATGTCCAGTTCTCCCGAAGATCCAACTGTCTGTTCATCGTGCGGTATTGGCGCCGAAACCGGGCGGAACCGCTCCGTCGCCGCTCGCACCCCGCCGCCCCGGGGCGCACACTGGTCGCATGCCGGAGCTGCCCGAAGTCGAAGCCCTGGCCGGTTTCCTCACCGGCCGCATGGCCGGCCACGCCATCGCCCGGGTGCTGCCGGTGGCGGTGAGCGTCCTGAAGACCTACGACCCCCCGCTGGACGCGCTGCACGGGCGCACCGTGACCTCCGTCGGGCGCCGCGGCAAGTTCCTGGTCTTCACCACCGACGAGGGCGCGGCCCCGTACCTCGCCGTCCACCTGGCCCGGGGCGGCTGGCTGCGCTGGAAGGACGACCTGCCCACGACCCCGCCCCGCCCCGGCAAGGGCCCGCTGGCACTGCGGCTGCTGATGGCGGAACCGGAGGGCGCCGGCTTCGACCTGACGGAGGCGGGGACGCAGAAGCGGCTCGCCGTCCACTGCGTCCGGGACCTCGCGGACGTCCCCGGCATCGCCCGCCTCGGCCCCGAACCGCTCGATGCCGCCTTCACCCTCGAGGTCTTCGCGGCCCTGCTCTCCGGTGAACGCCGCCGCATCAAGGGCGTCCTGCGCGACCAGGGCGTCATCGCCGGTGTCGGCAACGCCTATTCGGACGAGGTGCTGCACGCCGCCAGGATGTCGCCGTACGCGCTCGCCGCGAACCTCTCCGCGGAGGAGGTCAGCCGGTTGTACGAAGCGCTGCTCACCACCCTCCGGGACGCCGTCGAACGCTCCCGCGGCCTGGCAGCGGGAGACCTGAAGGGCGAGAAGAAGACCGGGCTGCGGGTGCACGGGCGCACCGGCGAACCGTGCCCCGTCTGCGGCGACACGATCCGCGAGGTCTCCTTCAGCGACTCCTCCCTGCAGTACTGCCCCACCTGCCAGACCGGCGGGAAGCCGCTCGCCGACCGGAGGATGTCGCGGCTGCTGAAGTAGCCGCCCGGCGGACGGTGACCCAGGATGACTGGTGACCGAAAGGGTGCGCCATGTCCGATTCCACCGGGTACCGCTATGACGACCTGGGTGCGCTGTTCCTCAACTGCACGCTGAAACGCTGCCCCGAGGTCAGCAACACCGGGGGGCTCATCGACCGAAGCCGCGCCCTGATGGAGGCGCAGGGGGTCCGCACCGAGGTCGTCCGCGCCGTCGACGAGGACATCGCCACCGGCGTCTGGCCCGACATGACCGAGCACGGCTGGCGGACCGACGCCTGGCCCGCCCTGTACGAGAAGGTGCTGGCCGCCGACATCCTCGTCCTGTGCGGCCCGATCTGGCTCGGCGACAACTCCTCCGTCACCAAGCGTGTCGTCGAACGGCTTTACGCCTGCTCCAGCCTGCTCAACGACCGCGGCCAGTACGCCTACTACGGCCGGGTCGGCGGCTGCCTCATCACGGGCAACGAGGACGGCGTCAAGCACTGCGCCATGAACCTGCTCTACAGCCTCCAGCACCTCGGCTACACCATCCCGCCGCAGGCCGACGCCGGCTGGATCGGCGAGGCCGGCCCCGGGCCCTCCTACCTCGACCCGGGCTCCGGCGGCCCGGAGAACGACTTCACCAACCGGAACCTCGCCTTCATGACCTGGAACCTGATGCACCTGGCCGCCCTGCTCAAGCGCTCCGGCGGCATCCCGGGCCACGGCAACCAGCGGAGCGCCTGGGACGCCGGCTGCCGCCCCGACTTCGCGAACCCGGAGCACCGCTGACATGCGCATCGCGATCTTCGGAGCCACCGGCCACGTGGGACGCGAA
The DNA here is from genome assembly GCF_040613835.1 of Streptomyces sp. NPDC006207. Taxonomy (NCBI): domain Bacteria; kingdom Bacillati; phylum Actinomycetota; class Actinomycetes; order Kitasatosporales; family Streptomycetaceae; genus Streptomyces; species Streptomyces sp. NPDC006207. The sequence continues at coordinate 106,388 of NZ_JBEXSX010000006.1, forward strand.
CTCGTGGCGCAGGCGCTCGACGCGGGCCACCACGTGACCGCCCTGGCCCGCGACCCCGCCGGGCTCCCTCCGCACGAACGGCTGACGGTCGTACCCGGCGACGTCCGGGACCCCGAGGCCGTCGGCCGTGTGATCGCGGGCGCCGACGGGGTGCTCAGCGCCCTCGGCACCCGCTCCCCACGCGGCGAGACGGTCTGCGCCGACGGGATGCGGCGCATCCTCCCCGCCATGCGGGCGCTCGGCGTACGGCGGCTGGTGGCCGTCGGCGCGTACGGGTCGGGACCCGGCCGGCGCGGTGTGTACCGGGCCGCGACCTCGCTGGTCATCCCGGCCATCATGCGGGACAAGGACCGTCAGGAGGAGCTGATCCGCGCCGAGGGCGACCTGTGGACGATCGTGCGGCCCGCCGTCGTCACCGGCGGCCGCTACTCCGGCGTCTACCGCACCGGATCCGACCTGCGGCTCGGTCTCGCCTCCCGGGTCAGCCGGGCCGACGTCGCCGACTTCATGCTCCGCGCCCTGGGCTCCGAGGACTGCGTACGGCGGGCCGTGGCCATCAGCTCCTGACCGCCCGGACGGCCCACCGCGGGCGGCGCCCCCCGCGGCGGGCGCCGAGACTGGCCGTACGCGCCCGCACCGCCCCGGAAGGACCCCGCCATGCCCACCAACCGCCGCAAGGACCTCGGACTGCTCGCGCTGCGCCTCGGGACCGGCTCGGTGCTCTTCGCGCACGGCGCCCAGAAGCTCTTCGGCTGGTTCGGCGGCCACGGCCTGGAGGGCACGGGCGAGGCGATGGAGTCCATGGGCTTCCGGCCCGGCCGGCGCAGCGCGCTCGCCTCGGGCCTCGCCGAGGCCGGCGGCGGCGCCCTGCTGGCGCTCGGCCTGGCCACCCCGGCCGCGGGCGCGGCCGCCGCCGGGGGGATGGCCGGAGCCGTCTCCGTGCACCTGCCGGCCGGTTTCTTCTCCGCCTCGGGCGGCTTCGAGCACCCGGCCTTCCTCGGCTTCACGGCCGCCGCGATCGGGATCGCCGGGCCCGGCCGCTACTCCCTGGACCATCTGACCGGCGACGTGCTGGACTGCCCCTGGACGGTCGTGGCCTGCTTCGCGGCCAGTGCCGTCGCCGCGGCGGTGGTGATCTCCCGCCGCAACGCCGCCGTACGCGCCGACATGGCGGCCGAACTGCCGCAGCCCTGACCGGACGGTGGACGCGGCGGTCCGGTCCTGACACAGTCCTGCTCTCGGCACCGAGAGACGGGACAGGGATGGGCGACCGGGCGGACCACCAGTACGAGATCTACCTCAACGGGCTCGCGGGCGTGCTGCCCGCGCTCCCCACCGACCTGACGCGGCTGGAGGAACTGGCCGCCGAGCGCCTGGCGCCCGGCCCCTTCGGCTACGTCGCCGGCAGCGCGGGCAGCGGACGCACGGAACGTGCCAACCGGGAGGCCCTGGACCGGCTGCGGATCGTGCCGCGCATGCTGCGCGACGTGTCCGCGCGCGACCTGACGGTGGAGGTCCTCGGCCGCACGCTGAGCGCCCCGCTCGCGCTGGGCCCGGTCGGCGTGCTGTCGATCGTGCACCCCGACGCCGAGCGCGCGGCCGCCCGTGCCGCCGCCGTGCAAGGGGTGCCCTTCGTGCTCTCCTCGGCGTCCAGTACGCCCATGGAGGAGGTCGCCGAGGCGATGGGCGACGCGGAACGCTGGTTCCAGCTGTACTGGGCCAAGGACCGCGAGGTCACGCGGAGCTTCCTGGGCCGTGCCAGGGCCGCCGGCTACACCGCGCTGCTGGTCACCCTCGATACCCCGTTGCTCGCCTGGCGCCCCCGCGACCTGGACCAGGCGTACCTGCCCTTCCTCAAGGGCATCGGCACCGCCAACTACTTCACCGACCCGGCCTTCCTCGCGGGCCTCGCCAAGCCCGTCGAGGAGGACCTGAACGCGGCCGTCCTGCACTTCGTCGGCATGTTCGCCGACCCCGGCAAGACCTGGCCCGACCTCGCCTTCCTGCGCGAGAACTGGGACGGGCCCATCGTCCTCAAGGGCGTGCAGCACCCCGACGACGCCCGTCTGGCCGCCGACGCCGGCATGGACGGCGTCGTCGTCTCCAACCACGGCGGCCGCCAGGTGGGCGGCGCGATCGGCGCCGCCGAGACCCTGCCGGGCGTGGCCCGTGCCGTCGGCGACCGCCTCGCCGTCCTCTTCGACAGCGGCATCCGCACCGGCGACGACGTCCTCAAGGCGCTCGCCCTCGGTGCCGACGCCGTCCTCGTCGGCCGCCCCTACGCCTACGGCCTCGGCCTCGACGGCCAGGCGGGCGTCGAGCACGTCATCCGCTGCCTGCTCGCCGAGTTCGACCTCACCCTCGCCCTGTCGGGCCACTCCCGTCCGGGGGACCTGGGTCCGCAGGCGCTCTCCCCGGGGTCGTGACCGGGCGTCAGGCGGGGGCGCCGGCCGGCTTGCGGACGCGGAAGGCGAACTGCCCGCAGTAGGTGAGCTTGCGGAGGTTCGCCAGGGCGGCGCCGCGCTTCGTCCGCTGCGCCCAGGTGTCGATCTCGGCGTTCAGCGGCGACGCCTCGTCCCAGTACCGGCCGTACTCGGGCGGCCGGCCGTGGTACGAGCGCATGATGAGGGTGACCCCGTCCAGGGAGGGCCGGATCTCCTCCAGGGCGAGCCCGGCCTCCTCGACCAGCACCCGGAAACCGTAGGGCGTGTAGTTCCAGAGGCTGAAGGAGTGGTACGGCTCGAACTGCGAGGTGCTGCCGATGAAGACCGCGCCCGGTCGCAGCACGCGGCCGATCTCGGCCAGCAGCTCCCGCGGACGGGAGACGTGCTCGAACACCTGGTGCGAGTAGATCAGCGGGACGGCGCCGGTGCGGAAGGGCAGCCGGACGCCGTCGTAGTGGACGACCGGGTCCCCGCCGGCGGTGCGCTGCCGCGCCTCGGGGGAGTCGCCGATGTCGACGCCCACCCAGCGCACCTTCGGGTTGTGCCGGCGGAAGCGCGCGGCCGAGGTGCCGCGGCCGCAGCCGAGGTCCACCACCTGGTCCGGTGCCTGGGCGGAGGTCATGGCCTCGTCGAGGTAGAAGCGCGACGTGACCTGGCGGGCGTGGTCGTCGGGGATGCAGTCGCGCATGAGCTCCCACAGGGTTGCCATGGACCCGATGCTACGGACGGCCCGCGGGCCGGGACCAGCGGCGCGCGGCCGGGGCGGTGCCCGCACCGCCGTCCGGGCCCCGTCCCGCGCCATGCGGACCGGAACTGACCGCAAGGCAGGCGAGCATGACGGTATGACGACGACGTTCCGTGGCCTGGCCACCATCCGCTACCACGCACAGGACCTCGCGGCCGCCAAGGCGTGGTACACCGAACTGCTGGGCATCGAGCCCTACTTCGACACCCCGGACTACATCGAGTTCCGCCTCGGCGACCACAGCCAGGAGCTGGGCGTCTCCCGCACGCCCTCCGCGCCCGCCGGCGTCGTCGCCTACTGGCACGTCGACGACCTCGAGACGGTCTGGGAGCGCCTGATCGCCCTGGGCGCCCGCCCGCACGAGGCACCGCGCGACCACGGCCACGGCTTCGTCGCCGGCGCGGCCCTCGATCCCTTCGGCAACCTGCTCGGCGTGATGTACAACCCCCACTTCGTGGAGACGGCCGGGCCGACCGGAGGCGCCGGCCGCAGCGTCACCGGTGCACCAGCAGGAGGGTGAACCAGACCGTCTTGCCGTCGCTGGACGGCCGGGTGCCCCAGCCCGTGGCCAGGGCCTCCACCAGCAGCAGACCGCGCCCCGACTCGTCGCGGAGTTCGGCCGGACGGCGCTGCGGGATGTGCGTGCTGTGGTCGGTGACCTCGACGGTGATCTCCCGGTCGGTACGGTGCAGCCGCAGCCGCAACGGCCCCTGGGCGTGCCGCACGGCGTTGGTGAGGACTTCCGAGGCCAGCAGGCAGGCGGCGTCCGCGATCTCCTCGCAGCCCCACTGCGCCAGGGTCTCGCGGACGAAGCCGCGCCCCTCGGCGACCGCCGAGGGGACGGCCGTCACCTCCATGGTGGTCGCGGCGAGCGGAGCCTCGGGCAGCCGGGCGAGCAGCAGGGTGACGTCGTCGGCGTGGCCGTCGGCGTCGGGGCGGAGCGAGGCGAGCACCATGTCGGCGGCCTCCTCCAGCCCGGGGGAGCGGGCGAAGGCGGTGCGCAGTTCCGTGCCGAGCCGGCGCAGCTGTGCGTCGATGTCGGAGCGCGGCGTCTCGACCAGCCCGTCGGTGTACAGCACGAGCGTCGACCCGGCGGGGACGGGCAGGCACACCTGCTGGTGCGGCACGTCGCCGACGCCGAGCGGCACGCTGATCGGCGCGGGCAGCTCGCGCACGGCGGCCCCGGGGCCGGGATCCACCAGCAGCACCGGCAGATGGCCCGCCGAGCAGACCGTCACCTCGCCCGCGTCCGGGTCCACCACCAGGTAGCAGCAGGTGACGAGCTGGTCGGGCAGGTCGGTGACGAAGGCGTCGAGCGCCTGCATCAACTGCCGCGGGGGTATCCCGGTCTTGGCCAGCGCGCGGGCCGCCGAACGCAACTGCCCCATCACCGCGGCGGCCTCCAGGCCACGCCCCATCACATCGCCGATGAGCACGCCCACCTGACCGCCGCCCAGCGGGATGAGGTCGAACCAGTCACCGCCGACGCCCGCGCCCTGGGTGGCCGGGAAGTAGCGGCTGGCGGTGCGCATGCCGGGCGGCTCGGCCGGTGACCCCATGAGGCTGCGCTGCAGGGTCAGCGCGATGTGCCGCTGCTGCCGGTACAGCTCCGTCAGCTCCTCCTCGGCACGCTTGAGGTCGGCGATGTCGCGCACGATGGAGCAGGCGCCCACGATGGCCCCGTCGCGGTCGCGGATCGGCCAGAGGGTCACGTCCACGTCCAGCAGCCGCCCGGTGCTCGTCACCCGCAGCGTCTCGAAGTGCTCCACCCGCTCGCCCCGGCCGAGCCGCTGCAGCAGGGTCGCGATCTCCTCCTTCAGGTGCGCCGGGGCCAGCATGGACACGTGCCGGCCGATGGCCTCCTCCGCCGCGTAGCCGTACAGCCGCTGTGCCGCGGCGTTCCAGTAGGTGATGCGGCCGTCGAGGGTCTTGGCGAGGATCGCGTCCTGGGACGACTCGACGAGCACCGCCAGCTCGTTGATGCGCTCCTCGGCGGCCTTGCGCTCGCTGACGTCGCGCACCGCCGCGGAGATCAGCAGGCCGTCGGCGGTCTGCAGCGGACTCAGGCTGATCTCGACGGGGAACTCCCGGCCATCCTTGCGCAGCCCGTACAGCTCCAGCCCGGCGCCCATCGGCCGTACCTGCTGGTTGTCCGCGTAGCCGTGCCGGTAGGCGGGGTGGTGGCCGCGGAAGCGATCGGGGACCAGCACCTCGACGGGACGGCCCAGCAGTTCCTGCCGGGTGTGGCCGAACAGGGACTCGGTCTGGGCGTTGACCAGTCTGATGACACCGGTGCCGTCCACGATGACCATCGCGTCCGGGGCCGCCTCCAGCAGCGCGCGGAACATCTCCTCGGCGGCCGGGTCGCCGACCGCCGGGGCCGGCATGTCGGTCCTGGTCTCGTGCATCGTGGTCCCCCTGTCCATCCGGGCGTCCGTTCGGGGCCGATTCCGGGACCGTAGGGCCTGGCGGCGGGCCGTGCCGGGGATGCGCCGAAACCGGTCCGGTTCGCCCGAATCCGCTCAATCCGCGATCTTCCCTGCCCCCTCCTGCGGCACGCGCACTCCAGATCACGGCCCGTGTCGGACATCCCGTCGGCGTCCGGACCACCGCAAGAGGCCCCATCCGGCCCTAGCGGACCGTCATCGGGAGTGCCGAGTCTGGGAAGGAGAGGTCTCCCGTACCCGACGTTTCGGAGGAAGCCATGCACGACGAGGAGCTCCGTGCCCTCGACGCCCATTGGCGCGCCGCGAACTACCTGGCCGTCGGCCAGATCTACCTGATGGGCAATCCGTTCCTGGCCGAACCGCTCCGCCCCGAACACGTGAAACCACGGCTGCTCGGCCACTGGGGCACCTCGCCCGGCCTGAACCTCGTGTACACCCACCTCAACCGGGTGATCAAGGCCCGCGGGCAGCGGGAGCTCGCCGTCTGGGGCCCGGGGCACGGCGGCCCGGCCGTCCTGGCGAACGCGTGGCTGGAGGGTACCTACTCGCAGACCTACCCGGACGTCCCCCGTGACGCCGCGGGCATGGACCGGCTGTTCCGGCAGTTCTCCTTCCCCGGGGGCGTGCCGAGCCACGTCGCGCCGGAGACCCCCGGCTCGATCCACGAGGGCGGTGAGCTGGGCTACTCGCTCTCGCACGCCTACGGTGCCGCCTTCGACCACCCCGAACTCGTCGTCACCTGCGTCATCGGCGACGGCGAGGCCGAGACGGGGCCGCTCGCCGCGTCCTGGCACTCCAACAAGTTCCTCGACCCCGTCCACGACGGCGCCGTCCTGCCCGTGCTGCACCTGAACGGTTACAAGATCGCCAACCCGACCGTGCTGGCCCGCATCCCGGAGGGCGAGCTCGACGAACTGCTGCGCGGCTACGGACACGAGCCGCTGCACGTCACCGGGGACGACCCGATGGCCGTCCACGCCGCGATGGCCGAGGCGATGGACACCGCCCTGGACCGCATCGCGCAGATCCAGGCCGCCGCCCGCGAGGGCGGGGAGAGCGGGCGCCCGCGCTGGCCCGTGATCGTGCTGCGCACGCCCAAGGGGTGGACCGGCCCGGCCGAGGTCGACGGCCTGCCCGTGGAGGGCACGTGGCGCGCCCACCAGGTGCCGATGGCCGCGGTCCGCGACAACCCCCAGCACCTGCGCCAGCTCGAGCAGTGGATGCGCTCGTACCGCCCGCAGGAGCTGTTCGACGAGCACGGCGCGCCCACCTCCCAGGTGCTGGCCTGCGTCCCCGAGGGCGACCTGCGGCTCGGCGCCACCCCGTACGCCAACGGCGGGCTGCTGCTGCGCGACCTGCCCGTGCCGCCCCTGGAGCGGTTCGCTGTCGAGGTCGACAAGCCGGGCGTGACCCTGCACGAGCCCACGCGGGTCCTCGGCGACCTGCTGGAACGCGTCATGGCCGACACCACCGAGCGCCGCGACTTCCGGCTCGTCGGCCCCGACGAGACCGCCTCCAACCGGCTCCAGGCGGTCTACGAGGCCAGCGGCAAGGCCTGGCAGGCCGAGGTCCTCCCCGTCGACGAACACCTGGACCGGCACGGCCGCGTCATGGAGATCCTGTCCGAGCACACCTGCCAGGGCTGGCTGGAGGGCTACCTCCTCACCGGCAGGCACGGGCTGTTCTCCTGCTACGAGGCCTTCGTCCACATCGTCGACTCGATGGTGAACCAGCACGTCAAGTGGCTGCGCACCACGCGGGCGCTGCCCTGGCGCCGCCCCATCGCCTCCCTGAACTACCTGCTGACCTCGCACGTGTGGCGGCAGGACCACAACGGCTTCTCACACCAGGACCCCGGCTTCATCGACCACATCCTCAACAAGGCGCCCGAGGTCGTGCGGGTCTACCTGCCGCCGGACGCCAACACCCTGCTGTCGACCGCCGAGCACGTGCTGCACAGCCGCGACTACGTCAACGTGGTCGTCGCCGGCAAGCAGCCCTGCTTCGACTGGCTCGACCTCGACGCCGCCCGCGCCCACTGCGCCCGCGGCGCCGGGGTCTGGCAGTGGGCGGGCACCGAGGACGGCACCCGTGAACCGGACGTCGTCCTCGCCTGCGCGGGGGATGTCCCCACCCAGGAGGTGCTGGCCGCCGCCTCGCTGATCCGCCGTCATCTGCCCGAGCTGGCCGTACGGGTGGTCAACGTGGTCGACCTCGCGCGGCTGGTGCCCAAGGACGAGCATCCGCACGGCATGGCGGACCCGGAGTACGACGCGCTCTTCACCCGCGACAAGCCGGTGATCTTCGCCTACCACGGCTACCCGTGGCTCATCCACCGGCTCGCCTACCGCCGCACCGGCCACGCCCACCTGCACGTGCGCGGCTACAAGGAGATCGGCACCACGACCACGCCCTTCGACATGGTCGTCCGCAACGACCTCGACCGCTTCCGGCTGGTCATGGACGTCATCGACCGCGTGCCGGGGCTCGCGGTGCGGGCCGCGCCGGTACGCCAGCTGATGGAGGACGCCCGGCTGCGGCACCACGCGTGGATCCGCGAGCACGGCGTGGACCTGCCCGAGGTCACCGACTGGACCTGGCCGGGGCGGTGAGCGGCTGACCGGCAGGCGACCGTCAGCCGTCCTTCACGGCGCGCCGCCCGCGGCCGACGCGGGCGGCGCCTCCTGCTCCGCCTCCCCGAACCGTGCCAGGGCCAGTGCCCCCGCGATCGAGAGCACGAAGCCGAGCACGGCGAGCGGGGCCCGGTCGTGCCGCGTGGAGTCCCCCAGCCACACCACCCCGAACAGCGCGGGCCACAGGGACTCGGTGATGACCATCGCCGCCGTCGCGGCGGTCACCGAGCCCGCCTGGAGGGCGTCCACGAGGAAGACGAAGCCGGTGATCCCCGAGATGACGACGGCGTACGTCGCCGGGTCCGCGAGCAGTTCGCCCACTTCGAACCCGACCAGCATCCGCACCGCGACCGCCACGACGCCGAAGCCGAGCCCCGCCACGGCGCCGAGCACCGCCGCCCTGCTCCGCGTCGCACGGCGGTCCACGATCCGGCCGGCGACCGCCAGCACGACCGCCGTGACGAGGATCGCCAGCCGCAGCCGCAGGTCCCCCTCGCCCCCGCCGTCCCGGCCCGCGGAGACCGCCAGCACCGCGAGCCCGACGCACACCGCGCCGACCGCTGTCCACTCCGCCGCACGCAACCGCACCTTCAGCAGCACCGCCGCCACGACCGCGGTGACCGCGAGGGAGGACGCCAGCGCCGCCTCGACCACGAACAGCGCCAGGGACCGCAGCGCGACCAGCTCCGCCGCGAAGCCCAGTGCGTCCATCCCGACACCCGCGACGAACGGCCAGCACCGCAGTGCCGCCAGCAGCGTCCGCGCGCCCGAGCACGGCGCCCCGGGCGAGCCCGCGGCGGCCCGGCGCGCGCCCATGGCCTGTATCACCGTCGCCGTCCCCATCAGGACGGCGGCACACAGAGCGAAGGCGATACCCGGTCCCATGCACGGACCGTAACGGCCGGAGGCGGGCGGCCGGTGCGACCGCCACGCGTCATCCCCCGCCTGCCTGCGCGCCGAAGGCGACGAGCAGCACGGCGACGCCGACCGTCAGCCAGGCGACGGAGTCCCCGGGCAGCCCCGAGTGCAGCCGGCGCAGCGGCACCACGGCCGTCCGGGTCACCGCGCCGGCGGCGGTACGGGTACGCCGCGCGAGGGCGCCGGAGGCACCGGGGCCCCACACGGCGGCCGCGGCCAGGGCCGCGGCGGCGGCCGAGGAGAGCAGGCCCAGCAGCACGCCCTCCGGCGTCCACCCGGCCGCGGGCGGCACGTGCGCAGGACCGGCCGCCCGCGACGGGCCGAGCGTCGCGGCGGCGTACCCCGCGTGGTCGGTGAACACCGTGGCGGAACGGGCGAGGGAGGCGCCCACGGCGGGGACCGTGCCGACCGCCAGGCAGCCGAGCAGCAGCAGCGCCGGGACGGTGACCATCATCACCGGCAGCACACGGCGCGGCCCGCGGATCTCGGGCTCCTCGCCCTCCCCACTGGTCTCCGGCTCCCAGGGGTGGGACGCAGGACGGGGACCTGCGCCGTGGAAGACCCGCAGCGCGGCGCGCAGTACGGCGCCGCCGGTCACCGCGGAGGCCACGAGGTACGCGGCGGGCAGCCACCCCAGCCAGTGCGCAGCGGCGTCCTCCGCCAGCGCCTTGCCCAGCCCGGTGCCGAAGGGCGGCAGCCCCGCGAGCACCAGTCCGGCCAGCAGGAACAGCGCGCCGGGCAGCACCAGTTCCCGGGCCCTGCCGTGCAGCCCGTGCTCGTCGACCGAGCCGTACCGGTCCAGTAGCACCCCGGTCAGGCCGAACAGGGCGGCCTTGGCCCCGGCGTGCCCCGCGACGTACACGGCGGTGCCCGCGGTGCCCAGCGGCGTGAGCGTGGCCACGCCCACCAGGAACAGCCCCACGTGCGAGATGGTGGAGAAGGCCAGCAGACGTTTCAGGTGCCGCTGTTGCCAGCACATCACCGCCCCCACCAGAGCGGTCAGCACCCCGAACGCCGTCAGGGTGTCCCGCAGCGCCTGCGGGGGGATGCCGCCGGGACCGGAGAAGACCGCCCAGTAGACGCGCGTGACCCCGTAGACGCCCAGCTCGACCATCACCCCCGACAGCAGCATGCACACCGGCGTCGGGGCGACGGCGTGCGCGTCGGGCAACCACAGGTGGAAGGGGACCGTCGCGGCCTTCACCAGCAGCCCCGTCACGACCAGCACGAAGCCGCACACCACGACGGCGTCCGGCCCGCCGTGCCGCGCCAGTTCACGTCCGATCGCGGCGAAGCCCAGCTCGCCGGTGCGCGCGTACAGCAGGCCGATGCCCATCAGGGAGGCGTACGCGCCCAGCGAGTTGACCAGGCCGAAGGTCAGCGCGCCCTGCAGCGGGCGGGGATCCTCGATGCGGTACCCGGTGAGGGCGTACGCGACCACGCCCATCAGCTCGAAGAAGACGAAGGCGTCGAAGAGGTCGCCGGTCAGGGCGAAGCCGCACATGCCCGCCTCGAAGAGCAGCAGAAGGGCGGGGAAGTTCCCCGCGTGGTCGCCGCCCGGCTCGGCGTAGTAGCGCCACGAGTAGACCACCACCGCCAGCACCAGCACCGCGGCGAGCAGCGCCATCCCGCCGCCGACCCGGTCCGCGGCCAGGACGACGCCGACGCCGTGGCCGCTCGGGGCCTGCGGCCGCCAGCCGCCGAGCCACGCCACGGACAGCCCGTCGCCCGTGCCCGCCCACAGCGCCGCCACGACCACGACCTCCGCCGCCGCGCAGACCGTGGCCAGCACGTCGCAGCCCAGCCTCGGCAGCCATCTGCCGCACACGGCCAGCAGCACCGCGCCGAGCAGCGGAACGGCGACGGCCAGCGGCAGCAGGGCGTCCGGCCCCACGGTCGGCGCCCTCAGCCCTTCAGTCCGGTCAGCGACTCCGGGTCCAGGGTGCCGTGCCGCTTGCGCAGCTGGATGACCAGGCTGAGCAGCAGCGCGGTCACCACCGCCCCCACCACGACGTCGGTCAGGGTCATCGCCTGCACGACCGGGTCGACGACCGGGGTGCGCACGGAGGTGTCGGAGTAGACGGGGGCGGTGCCGCCGCGCCGGTAGCCGACGGCCAGCAGCAGCACGTACGTCCCCGACTGGGTGACGCTCAGGCAGCCCACGGCCTGGATCAGGTCACGGCTGGTCACCAGCCCGTACATCCCGGCCAGGAAGACCCAGCCGGCCACGAGGTAGGGCAGCACGCTCACTTGTCGGTCACCTCCACGGCCTGGTCGAGGAAGGCGGCGAGCAGGACGACGACGCCCGAGCCCACCTCCACCCCGACGGCGGCGTTGATCAGCGGTACGAGCCCGCCGGAGGCCAGGTCGCGGAAGGTCCCCAGCGGCAGCGTGTTGGCCAGGTAGGCGCCGGCCACCGCGAGCCCCACCAGGCCCAGCGCCGTGAACGCGGCCGCCGCGAGGGCGTCCGTCACCTCCAGGACGGCCAGCGGGCGCACCCGGCCCAGCACCCGGTAGTCGGCGGCCACGTACGCCAGGTGCAGGCCCGCGGCCAGCACCACGCCGCCCTGGAAGCCACCGCCCGGGCTCAGCTGGCCGTGCGCGACGACGTACCAGCCGGTCAGCAGCGTCACCGGCAGCAGCAGCGCGCCGAACAGCCGGGTGGCCGGCAGCACGGACAGCGGCGCCGGGCCGACCTTGTGCTCGTCACGGGCCGGCCGCAGCAGCACGGTGGCCCCCAGGACCGCCGCGAACAGCACGGACTCCTCGCCGAGGGTGTCGAAGGCCCGCTGGTCGAAGTTGACCGAGGAGACCACGTTCGCGGTGTGCCGGGTCAGCGCCGCGGCGACCGCCCGGTCGCCGTAGGGGTGGACGTCACCGCCGAACGGCGGCAGCCCGGCGCAGGCGAGCGCCCAGCCCGCGAACAGCACCGCCGCGGCGACGGCGAACAGCCGGATCCGCGCGCCGCGCCTCACCGGCCCTCCCGCCCGGTCCGCTTGGCCGCGGGCCGCCGGACCCGGCGGACGGTGAGGAGGATCAGCAGCGGCGTCAGCACCGAGCCGACGGCCAGCTGCGACAGCGCCACGTCCGGTGCCTGGAACACGGTGAACAGCAGCGCGAACGCCAGGCCCAGGAAGGCCAGCACGACCGACTGCCGGACCGGGTCGCGGGTCAGCACGGCCGCCGTGGCCGTCACCGCCACCAGCAGCAGCGCGATCACCACCAGCACATCGGTGCCCGTCACGTGGCGGGCTCCCTGCGCTCGTCCATGCGTACGGTCAGCCGCCCGAGCGCCATCGTGGTCACCGTGCCGCCGGCTGCCAGCAGCACGCCGATGAACAGCAGTTTCAGCGCGGCGCGCCCCGGCCCCGTCTCCACCGCCAGGGCCAGCGCCACCAGCGGGGCGCCCAGCGCGCCAGCGGGGGACAGGGCGTGCAGCCGGCGGTAGGGGCCGGGCAGCAGGACCAGCGCCGCCGCGGACAGCAGGAGCACGGCGCAGCCCGTGACCAGCAGCGCCAGGGCCAGCAGGTGACGGACCGTCATGTCGCCGCACCGCCGCCCTCGTGCGGTTCCCCGGCCAGGAACCGGGTGAACACCAGCGTCCCGACCGGCCCCAGTACGGCCAGTACCAGTGCGAGATCGCCGTACGAAGTGCGCCCGAAGCCCTCGGCCAGCAGCAGGAGCACCACCGCCACCAGCGTCGTCGCCAGGCTCACCCCGGCCAGCCGGGCGTGCGCCGCCCCGCGCAGCACCAGCCAGGCGCACGGGCCCAGCCCGGCGCTCATGAGCACCCCGGCCGCGATCAGCCACGCGTTCACCGCCGCACCTCCTCGGCGCCCAGCGCCCGCTCCATCGCCGACGCGCCGCCACCCAACCGGTGCACCGTGACGGCGCGTTCGCCGCTGTCGTCGACGTCCACCACGACGGTGCCCGGGGTGGCGGACAGCATCACCGTCGCCCATCCCGCCCCGACGCCCTCCGGCAGCCGCAGGGTGTGCAGGCCGCCGCGGTGCGCTCGCCCGCCGACGGCCGCCACGGCCAGTTGCCAGGTCTCCGAGAGCACCGCACCCGGCCAGGCGCGTACCGCACGTGCCCCGTACCGCGCACCGCCCGGCGCCGCGTCCGCGGCCTTCCGTACGGTGTGCGCGGCGATGCCGGCCAGCAACGCGCCGGCCGCGCCGACGATGACCTCCAGCACCGTGACGGGCCCGATCAGCACCACGTACAGGGCGAGCAGCACGAGCAGCCACCCCGTCACCTCGGCCGCCGTGCGCCCCATCCTGCCCTCCCGGATCCGTCCGCCCCGTCCGCCAGGTCTACCGGCCGCGGCGCACCCGGCCCGCCCCGCGCGCCGCCCGCACGGCCGCTGCCACCCGTTCGCCGCACCGCGGTCGAGGCGCGTGTACCCGCGTCCCGGCGGGCCATTCACCTCATCGGAGGATCGGGAATGCCGCCTTTGCAGGGATATGCTCCCGTGGGGCGATGGTTGGCGACGTGCAAGGAGAAGGCAGTGGTGAAGAGTTGGCGCGCGGTGGCGGTCGTCCTGGCCCTTGCGGCGGAGGGGTTCCTGGTGTCCTGCGACGCGGGCGGCGACGGGGCACCCGGTGCCGACGTCACCGGCCCCGCCGTGCCCTCGGGGGGAGGGTCACCCGGCGGCGCGACCGGCGGGTCCTCCCCGCACTCCTACGAGATCTCCGGCGCGAAGGCGCTCGACGTGCGCAATGAGAACGGCTCCGTGCGGATCACCGTGGGGAGCGGGCCGATGTCGGTGACCGAGACCCTGGAGTACGGCGCCGTGAAGCCGGCCACCCGTCATCAAGTCGAGGGCGGCACCTTGCGGCTGGTCGGCTCCGGGTGCGGGAACAGCCGGCCGTGCAAGGTCGACTACGTCGTCAGGGTGCCCCCCGCGACGCCCGTCACCGTCAGGGTGGACAACGGGGAGGTCGAGGCGGACGGCGTCACCGGCTCGGTCGACCTCGGCACGGGCAACGGCGGCGTCACCGGCAGCGCGCTCGGCGCCCGCCGGGCGTCCCTGACGAGCGGGAACGGCACGGTCGAGGCGACCTTCGCCGTCGCACCGCAGGAGGTCACCGCCACCGCCGGGAACGGCATGGTCACCGTCACCGTGCCGCCCGGAACCGCCTACGACGTGCGGGCCCGGACCGGCGTCGGCATGAGGCAGGTGAGCGTGCCGACCGATCCGTCGTCGTCCCGCAGGATCACCGCCACCACCGAGAACGGCATGGTCACGGTGCAGACGGGCTGACCGCCCGCCCGGGGCCGCCCCGGGGCGCCGGTCGGCGCGCCCCGGGACCGGTGACGGGTCAGCCGCGGACGGCCCCCTCGGTCGCGCCCGCGATGAAGCCCCGCGCGAAGAGCGCGAAGACCAGCACCAGGGGCGCGGAGGCGATGAGCACGGCGGCCATCACGACGCTGTAGTCCGTGGAGCGGCCGACGTTGAGCTGGGCCAGGGCGACCTGGAGCGTGATGTGCTCGGGGTTGACCAGGGCGATCAGCGGCCAGACGTAGTCGTTCCAGGCGTTGACGAAGGCGTAGATGCCGAGGAACGCCAGCGCCGGGCGGATCATCGGGAGCACCACGTGCCAGTACTGGCGCAGGAAGCCGCAGCCGTCCATGCGGGCGGCGTCGAGAAGTTCGTCGGGGACGCCCCCGCTGACGTACTGGCGCAGCCAGAAGATGCCGAAGGCGTTGGCCAGCGCGGGCGGGATGAGCGCCTTGAGCGTGCCGAGCCAGCCCAGGTGCATCATGATCAGGTACTGCGGGATGATCGCCAGCTGCAGCGGCAGCATCATGAAGACGAGCAGCACCCCGAAGAGCCACCTGCGCCCGGGGAAGTCGAACTTGGCGAAGGCGAAGGCCGCGATCGAGTCGACGAGGAGCACGAGCACGGTCGAGACGCAGGCGACCGCCAGCGTGTTGAGCATCGAGCCGAAGAAGTCGATGCTGTCGAGCACCGTGCGGACGTTGTCCAGCAGGTGCGGGCCGAAGGAGACCTTTGGCGGCGTGCGGTAGATGTCGCGGGTGGTGTTGGTCGCCATGACGATCGTCCAGTAGAACGGGAAGACCGAGACGAGGACCGCGACGATCAGCACGAGGTGCGCGGTGAGCCCCTTGGGGCGCAGCGACCGTGCGGTGCGCGTCATGACTTCCTCCCGCGCTGGACGAGGCGCCAGTTGACGACGACGAGCACGAGGATGAGCACGAAGAACGCCCAGACGATGGCGGCCCCGTAGCCGAAGTCGTTGTTGGAGAACGCCGATTGGTAGAAGTAGAGCAAGGTGGTCAGACCCGCCTGGCCGGGGCCGCCGAGATTGGCGTTGGCCGCGTTGCTCCCGAACAGGACCTGCGGCTCGGTGAAGCTCTGCAGGCCGTTGACGGTCGAGATGACGACCGTGAACAGGATGACCGGGCGCAGGATCGGGATCGTGATGCGCAGGAAGGTCCGCACCGGCCCGGCCCCGTCGATCCGCGCCGCCTCGTAGACCTCGCCGGGGATGGCCTGCATCCCCGCCAGGTAGATGATCATGTTGTACCCGGTCCACTGCCAGGTCATCAGCAGCGCGATGACCAGCTTGATGGTCCACGGATTGCTCATCCACTGGACCTCGGGCAGGCCGGCCATGTGCAGGATCGCGTTGACCAGGCCGAAGTTGTTGCTGAAGACCGCCCCGAAGAAGATCGCGATGGCGACGATCGAGGTGACGTTCGGCAGGAAGAGCGCGATCCGGTAGAAGGACTTGAAGCGCCGCACGGAGTTGAGCAGCGTGGCCAGCACCAGCGCCCCCAGGAGCGTCGGCACCGTCGACAGCACCCAGATGGCCAGGGTGTTGCGGATCGACAGCCAGAAGACCGGGTCGTCCATCAGGAAGCGGAACTGCTGCAACCCGACGAACTGCATCTCGCCGATGCCGTCCCAGCGGTGGAAGGCCAGGTAGAGCGAGTAGAACACCGGCCAGAGCATGAAGACGCCGAAGACCAGGTAGAACGGCGAGATCGCCAGGTACTGCGGCCAGAAGGACAGCACACCGCGCCGGGCGGCCCCCGCCGCCGGCTGCGGCAGGTGGTGCGCGGGCGCGGAGCGGCGCGGACGCAGGCGCGGCCGCCCCGGGCCGCCGCCGGTGGCGTCCACCGCGACGGAGCCGGGGCCGGTGGTCGGAGGCGCCGCCATGTCAGCGCACGCCCTGCCGCTGCGCGATCTGCTTGGCCTGGGCCACGGCGTCCTTCCAGGCGTCGTCCGCCTTCTTGCCCTTGGTCTCGACGTTGGTCAGCTCGGTCTTGTACGTCGCCATCAGGGCCGCGTCCGCCGGGGCCTCGTACGCCTCCGGGATCGCCTTGGCGGCCGGCCCGAAGACGTCGATGGTCTTCTGGCCGCCGAAGTACGGATCGCCGGCGGTCATCTGCGGCATCGCGTACGCCGCGGGGGCGGCCGGGAAGATCGCGGCGTCGGCGAAGCCGCGGGCGTCGTTGGCGGGGCTCAGCAGCCAGCTCACGACCTTGAAGGCCTGCTCGGGGTTGCGGCACTGGAGGGGCAGCGCCAGGAACGAGCCGCCGAGGTTGGACGGGCCGCCCGGCATCGGGGCCACGCGCCACTTGCCCTTGGAGTCGGGCGCGGCGGAGGAGATGTCCAGGGCGTGCCAGGCGGCGCCGAGTTCGGTCGCGAGCGTGCCCTTGGCGATGGCCGCGTTCCAGCTGTTGTCGTTGATCTTGGCGTCGAGCCCGAGCCCGTACGGCCGCACGGCCAGGTCCCAGGCGGCACGGATGTGGTCCTGGTCGCCGACGAAGTGGTTGCCGGTGTCGATGAAGCGCTGCGTGCCCTGGCCGACGGCGATGTCGAAGACCGCGCTCGCGCTGTTGATCAGCGACGCCGACGGCACCGCCTTGCGCAGTTCCCGGCCCGCGGCCAGCCAGTCGTCCCAGGTCTTGATCTGCGCCGCGACCTGCTCCGGCTCGGAGGGCAGCCCGGCCTGCTCGAAGAAGTCCGCGCGGTAGAACATCGCGGTGGGGCCGATGTCGATCGGGAAGCCGATCTGCCGGCCGTCCTCGCTGCGCGCCAGCTTGCTCTTCCACTCCAGGTACTGCGGGGCCACGTCCTTGAAGCCCAGGTCGTTGAGGTCCAGGAAGCGGTTGGCGTTGGGCAGGAAGGAGGCCATGTCCTCGCCCTTGATGCCGGTGATGTCGGGCACGGACTGGCCGCCGGTCAGCGTCGTGAGCAGCTTCTGCTTGAAGTCGCCGCCTATCTGCGCGGACTTCAGGGTCACTTCGGTGAAGTGCGCCTCGGCGTCCTTGACAACCTTGTCACTCAGCCCGCCGCCCCAGTACCAGAGCGTGAGGTTCTTGCCGTTCCTGGTGCCGCCCGTTCCGCCGCCACCGCACGCGGCGGTGAGGCCGGCGGCCGCGGCGGTGAGCACGGTTGCCTGCAGGAATCGTCTGCGGGAAAGGTCCACGGGGTTCTCCTACTGCTCGGGCTGATCGGCGTGGTGCGGGCCGGCGGCGGTCGTCGCGGCGGCCGGCACGGTGTGGTCGAGGAAGGCGTACGCGGAGCGCAGGTCGTCGTTGCCGGGGGAGTCGCGCACGGACCGCCACCAGCGGGCGACGGCGGCCACGTCCGGTGCGGCGGCGGCGCCACCGATCCGCCGCACGGACAGCGCGGCGACGAGGTTGGCGAAGCGGAGCCGGTCGGCGAGGGGGCGGCCCGCCAGGGTGGCGGCGACCAGCCCGGCCCCGAAGACGTCGCCGGCGCCGGTGGTGTCGACGGCGTCCACCGGCAGACCGGCCACCGACACGCTCTCGCCCGTCGTGGAGTCCACCGCCAGCGCGCCCCCGGCGCCGTCGGTGACCACGGCGAGCGGCACGAGGTCGGCCAGCCGGGACAACGCCGCCCGCGGGGTGCCGGTGCGGGTGTAGGCCATCGCCTCCTCGGCGTTGGGCATGAAGGCGTGGCACAGGGCGAGCTGTTCCAGCACCGCCGGGCTCCAGCGCTCCGAGGGGTCCCAGCCGACGTCGGCGAAGACCAGGGTGCCCGCCGCGTGCGCGCGCCCCACCCACTCCAGCGGCTCGGCGCCGATGTGGGCGATCGCGGCCCGGCTCGCCGGCGGTTCGCCGATCATCGCGTCCGGGCCGAGCGGCGGCTCCTGGCCGTGGGTGACCAGCGCCCGGTCGCCGTCGTACGCGAGCGAGACGGTCACCGGGGTCGGCCACCCGGCGAAGCGGCGCGAGCGGGAGAGGTCGACGCCCTCGGTCACGGACAGCTCGTGCCACAGGTGCGTGCCGAGCAGGTCCTCACCGAAGGCCGCGGACAGCGACGTGCGCAGCCCCAGCCTGCTCAGCGCGACCGCGAAGTTGGCGATCCCGCCGGGCGACGTGCCCATGCCCTTGGTCCACACCTCGGCGCCCGGGGTGGGAGCCGAGGGGAGCCCGGTGAAACCCAGGTCGAAGAAGAGCAGCCCTGACAGGAAGACATCGGCTGCCTCCTCCCGGGTGCTGCGGGCGTGCGTCGACCGCGGCATTGCGACCTACCTCTCCAGGGGCACCGGCGCGGGGCGCCCGGTGCTTCGTGTCCCCCCGGTCCAGGCCCGGACAGGGGGACGCCCCGGCCTGAAGTAGGCAAGAGCTTGCATGCTGTGCAGTGGTTTGACAAGGGTCAATCACAAACCTGCTCGACTTTGATTGACTTTGCAGAGAGCCCGGGTAGGGTTCGTGCCATGCTCCCCGACCGACGACATGAGCTGATCCTCCGTGCGCTGCGGGCGGACGGCCCCACCTCGGTGACCGTGCTGGCCGAGCGGATCGGCGCCAGCCAGGCCACGATCCGCCGCGACCTCATCCAGCTCGAGGACGAGGGCCTGCTGAAGCGTGTCTACGGCGGCGCGGTCCCGCTGACCGGCGAGGACGACCCGTTCCCGGACGTCGCCGCCGTCCGCGTCGAGGCCAAGGACGCCATCGCCGTCCGGTGCGCCGAGATCATCAAGGACGGCGAGACCGTGCTGCTGGACATCGGGACCACCGCACTGCGGGTCGCCCGGCACCTGCGCGGCCGCTCGCTCACGGTGATCACCAGCAACCTCGCGGTCTACGAGGAGCTGCAGGACGAGAAGGACGTCCAGCTGGTGCTGCTCGGCGGGGTCGTGCGCCGCGAGTACCGCTCCCTGGTCGGCTTCCTCACCGAGGACAACCTGCGCCAGGTCCGGGCCGACCGGCTGGTCCTGGGCACCAGCGGCATCCGCCCGGGCGGGCAGATACTGGACACGACCGCCGTGGAGGTGCCCGTCAAAAGGGCCATGATCGCGGCGAGCGACCAGGTGGTGCTCGCGGCGGACGCCGGGAAGTTCCCCGGCACCGGCATGGCCCGCGTGTGCGGGCCCGAGGACATCGACGTCGTGGTGACCAACGCCCCGGCGGACGCGACGACCCGGACCTCGCTGCGCGAGGCGGGGGTGGAGGTGGTCGAGGTATGAGGCTCACGATTCTCGGTGGTGGCGGCTTCCGCGTCCCGCTGGTCTACCGCGCCCTGCTGGAGGACCGTGCGGCGGGCCGCGTCACCCACGTGACCCTGCACGACCTGGACCCCGGACGCCTGGACGCCATCGTCCGGGTGCTGCGGCAGCAGGCGCAGGGACACCCCGACGCGCCCGGGGTCACCGTCACCACCGACCTCGACGAGGCCGTCACCGGCGCCGACTTCGTCTTCTCCGCGATCCGCGTCGGCGGTCTCGCCGGACGCGTCGTCGACGAGCGCGTCGCCCTCGACGAGGGCGTCCTCGGCCAGGAGACGGTCGGACCCGGCGGCATCGCGTACGGGCTGCGCACCATCCCCGTCGCCGTCGACATCGCCCGCCGCATCGCGCGGCTCGCGCCCGACGCCTGGGTCATCAACTTCACCAACCCCGCCGGCATGGTCACCGAGGCCATGTCCCACCACCTCGGCGACCGCGTCATCGGCATCTGCGACTCGCCCGTCGGCCTCGGCAGGAGGGTGGCGCGCGCCCTGGGCGTCGACGCCGGCCGCGCCTGGTTCGACTACGCGGGCCTGAACCACCTCGGCTGGCTGCGGGCGGTGCGCGTGGACGGCGTCGACCTGCTCCCGCGGCTGCTGGCCGACGAGGCGGCGCTCACCTCCTTCGAGGAGGGCAAGCTCTTCGGCGCCGACTGGCTGCGCACCCTCGGCTCGGTGCCCAACGAGTACCTGAACTACTACTACTCCAACCGCGAGACCGTCGCCGCCGCGCGCGACGCCGAGCACACCCGCGGCGCCTTCCTCCTGGAGCAGCAGCAGCGCTTCTACGAGACGATGCGCGCCCCGGGCACCGAGCCCTTCGCGGCCTGGGACGCCACCCGCCTGGAGCGCGAGACCACCTACGGCGCCGACGTACGGGAGGCCGCGGGAGCCGGCGAACGCGACTCGTGCGACCTGGAGTCCGGCGGCTACGAGAAGGTCGCCCTCGCCCTGATGCGGGCCATCGCCCTCGACGAGCGCACCACGCTCATCCTCAACGTCCGCAACCGCCGCGCCCTGGAGCCGCTCGACGCCGAGGCCGTCGTCGAGGTGCCCTGCCACGTGGACGCCAACGGCGCCCGCCCGATCGTCGGCGATCCGCTGCCGGGCCACGCCGTCGGCCTGGTCACCTCCGTCAAGGCCGTCGAGCGCGACGTCATCCGGGCCGCCACCACCGGCGAGCGCACCGCCGCCCTGCGCGCCTTCGCGCTCCACCCGCTCGTCGACTCCGTCGCCGTCGGCCGGCGTCTGCTCGACGGCTACCGCAAGCACGTACCCGACCTCGCCTACCTCCGGGACTGAGGGGACCAGCACCCATGCACGACGACCGCAAGCAGGTCGAGGCGCGCCTCGACCGCGTCCTCGAACAGCGCATCCGCCCCGCGGTGTACGCCGCGTCGGTGCCGCTGACGCTCACCGCGTGGCACGTGGACGGCGAACCGGTTCCGGTGGGCGAGGCGCTGGCCGCCGAGTACGTCCCCTTCGCGACCGGCGACCGCTGGGGCACCCCCTGGTCGACCAGCTGGATACGCGCCCGGGGCACCGTCCCCGCGGAATGGGCCGGCCGGCGCGTCGAGGCCGTCTTCGACCTCGGCTTCATCGGCGACTGGCCCGGCGGCCAGGCCGAGGCCCTGGTCCACGACGCGTCCGGCACCCCGGTCAAGGGCATCGAGCCGCGCAACCAGTACGTGCCCGTCGCGAACCCCGCGGCCGGCGGTGAACCGGTGGAGCTGCTGCTGGAGGCCGCCGCCAACCCCGACATCCTGGCCAAGGGGTTCCTGCCGACCCCGCTCGGCGACCGGCTCACCGCGCCCGCGGAACCGCTGTACACGATGGCCCGCGCGGACCTCGCCGTGCTCGACGAGGACGTGTGGCACCTGGTCCTGGACATCGAGGTCGCGGGCGAGCTGATGCGTGAGCTGTCCACGGCCGAGCCGCGCCGCCACGAACTGCTGCGCGCCCTGGAGCGGATGCTCGACGCCCTCGACATCGCGGACGTCGCCGGCACCGCCGCCGCGGCCCGCGCGGAACTCGCCGGGGCGCTGTCCCGGCCCGCCCACGCCAGCGCCCATACGCTGTCCGCGGTCGGCCACGCCCACATCGACAGCGCGTGGCTGTGGCCGCTGCGTGAGACCAAGCGCAAGACCGCCCGCACCTTCTCCAACGTCACCGCGCTCGCCGCCGACTACCCGGAGCTGGTCTTCGCCTGCTCCCAGGCCCAGCAGTACGCCTGGGTCAAGGAGCGCAACCCCGAGGTGTACCGGCGCATGCAGGAGGCGGCGAAGGCCGGCAACTGGGTGCCGGTCGGCGGCATGTGGGTGGAGGCCGACGGCAACCTGCCGGGCGGCGAGGCGATGGCCCGCCAGCTGATCCACGGCAAGCGCTTCTTCGCCGAGGAGTTCGGCGTCGAGTGCCGGGGGGTGTGGCTGCCCGACTCCTTCGGCTACACCGGCGCCTACCCGCAGATCGCCCGGCTGGCCGGGATGGAGTGGTTCCTCACGCAGAAGATCTCGTGGAACCAGACGAACAAGATGCCGCACCACACCTTCTGGTGGGAGGGCATCGACGGCACCCGGATCTTCACGCACTTCCCGCCCGTCGACACCTACAACGCGGTGTTCTCCGGCGAGGAGATGGCCCACGCCGTGCGCAACTACGCGGACAAGGGCGGCGGCACGCGTTCCCTGGTCCCCTTCGGGCACGGCGACGGCGGGGGCGGCCCGACCCGCGAGATGCTGGAGAAGGCCCGGCGCCTGCGCGACCTGGAGGGCTCGGCCAAGGTCGTCGTCCAGGACCCGGACACCTTCTTCCGCGAGGCCCGGGCGGAGTACGAGGACGCCCCGGTGTGGTCCGGCGAGCTCTACCTGGAGCTGCACCGTGCCACATACACCAGCCAGGCCCGCACCAAGTCCGGCAACCGGCGCGGCGAGCACCTGCTGCGCGAGGCCGAGCTGTGGGCCGCCACGGCCGCGCTGCGCGACCCTTCGTACGCGTACCCGTACGAGGACCTCGACCGGCTGTGGAAGACGGTCCTGCTCCACCAGTTCCACGACATCCTGCCCGGCTCCTCCATCGCCTGGGTGCACCGCGAGGCCGAGGCGACCTACGCCCGGCTGAAGGAGGAGCTGGAGGCGATCACCGCCACCGCCGCCGCGGTGGTGGCCGGCGACCCCGGCACCGGGCCGTCGGCGCCGTGGGTGTTCAACACCTCACCGCGGGCCCGGGCGGAGGTCGTCGCGGTGCCGGCGGCGCCGGACGGAACCGGAGGCCAGCCGCTCGCCGACGGCCGGGTAGCGGTCTTCGCCGAGCTGCCGGCCTCCGGGGCGGGGCCGGTCGTGGCGGGTGAGCCGGGCGGCAAGGTGACCGTCACCGGCCGTGTCCTGGACAACGGGCTGGTCCGCGTCGAACTCGACGACGACGGGCTGCTCACCTCGGTGTTCGACCTGACCGCGGGCCGCGAGGTGCTGGCCCCCGGCGCGCGCGGCAACCTGCTGCGGCTCCACACCGACCTGCCCAACCAGTGGGACGCCTGGGACATCGACCGGCACTACCGTCGCCAGTACACCGACCTGACGGCCGCCGACGCGATCACCGTCGTGGAGGAGGGCCCGCTTGTGGGCGCCATCCGCGTCGAGCGGTCCTTCGGGGGCTCCCGCCTCGCGCAGACCGTACGGCTGCGCGCGGGCAGCCCGCGGATCGACTTCGAGACGGAGATCGACTGGCACGAGAGCGAGAAGATCCTCAAGGCGGCCTTCCCGCTGGACGTGCACGCCGACCGGAGCGCCGCCGAGATCCAGTTCGGGCACGTCTTCCGGCCCACGCACACCAACACCAGTTGGGACGCGGCCCGTTTCGAGGTCTTCTGCCACCGCTGGGTGCACGTCGCCGAGCCCGGGTACGGCGTGGCCGTGCTCAACGACTCGACCTACGGCCACGATGTCGGCCGCACCTCCCGCGAGGACGGCGGCACCACCACGACGCTGCGGCTCAGCCTGGTCCGGGCGCCCCGCGTGCCCGACCCGCACGCCGACCAGGGCACGCACCGCATGACGTACGCGCTGCTGCCCGGCGCGGCCGTGGAGGACGCCGTGGCGGGCGGCTACGAGCTCAACCTGCCGCTGCGCGTCACCGCCGGTGCCCCGGGCGGCGGGCCGGTCGCGCCCCTGGTGACCCTCGACGGCACGCGGGCCGCGATCGAGGCGGTCAAGCTCGCCGACGACCGGTCCGGCGACGTGGTCGTCCGGCTGTACGAGTCGCTCGGCGGGCGCGCCGCGACCACCCTGAGCGCCTCGTTCCCGGTGGAGCGGGTGCAGGTGACCGACCTGCTGGAACGCCCGCTGGAGGGGGAGAGCGCGCAACTCGGGCCCGACGGAGGGATCCGGGTGTCCCTGCGGCCGTTCCAGATCCTCACCCTGCGACTCACGCCGCGCGCGTAGCCGCCCCACCACCCGGAACGGTCCGGCCACCGGCCACCGGCCCGACCGTTCCGGGTCGTCCGGGGCGCGCGCACCACGCCGCCCCGGAGACGTACCGCCCGGCCGTCACCCCGTGCCGTCGCAGCGGACCCCCGTCCCCCCCCGGCGCCGATCGCGCCGCACCGCGGGCCCCGGCCCGCGGCCGCCGGGCCACCTCCGGCGACGCCGCCCCGGTCCTCGTCCCCACGCGGCCCGCCGTCACCGCGCCCCACCGCGAACCGACCGCTCCCGGGAGGGAAGCCCCATGCAGGACCGCCGCCCCGCAAGCGCAGAGCCCGCCGTTCCGATCGACCCGTGGGACGCCCCCGAGCTGACCGGATGGCGCCGGCTCCCCATGCACGCCGTCGTCCGCCCCGACGCGCCCCGCGTAGCGCTGGACGGGCGCTGGCGCTTCCAGCTGCTGCCCACCCCGCGCACCCCCCTCGCCGGCCGCTGGGCGCAGACGGACGTGCCCGGCTGCTGGACCGTCCAGGACTTCGAGGACATCCACGGCGTGCGCGACCTGCCGCAGTACACCAACGTGACGATGCCCTTCCCCGACCTGCCACCCTCACCGCCGTCCGGACGCAACCCGACCGGGGTGTACGAGCGGGAGGCCGACGTGCCCGCCGACTGGGCGGGGCGGCGGGTGGTGCTCCACGTCGGGGCCGCCGAGAGCGTGCTGATCGCGCACGTCAACGGCACCGCCGTCGGGGTGGGCAAGGACTCCCACCTCGCCTCGGAGTTCGACGTCACGCACGCGGTGCGCCCCGGGGAGCGCAACACCGTGCGCCTGACGGTCGTCAAGTGGTCCGACGCGACCTTCCTGGAGGACCAGGACCAGTGGTGGCACGGCGGCATCACCCGCTCCATCCACCTCTACGCCACCGACCCGCTCCACCTGGCGGACGTGGGGATCACGGCCGTGCCCGGCGGCACCCTCGACGTCGCGGTCCGGGTCCGCAGCGGGGAGGGCGCCCTCCCGGCGGGCTGGAGCGTGTCAGGACTGCTGTGCACCCCGGACGGCATCCTGCGGCTCCCCGCCGACGAGGCCTTCGCGCGGGCCAACGTCGCGAGCGAGCGCGTCTCGGACTTCCTCGGCGAGGCCCGCATCCGGGCCACGGTGCCCGGTGTCCGGCCGTGGACCGCCGAGACGCCGCACCTGTACGACCTGACCGTGCGGCTGCACCGGGCGGACGGCAGCGTGGCCGACGAGTCGCGCCACCGCGTCGGGTTCCGTCGCGTGGAGATCTCCGGGGCCGACCTGCTGGTCAACGGCGTCCGGGTCTACTTCCGCGGGGTCAACCGGCACGACTTCCACCCCCTGACCGGGCGCGTGGTCGACGCCGAGGAGATGCGGGCCGACCTGTGCCTGCTGAAGCGGCACGGCTTCAACGCGGTGCGCACCGCGCACTACCCGCCCGACCCGGCCCTGCTCTCCCTCGCCGACGAACTCGGCCTGTACGTCGTGGACGAGGCCGACATCGAGACCCACGACCACGCCCACGAACTGGCCGACGACCCGCGCTACCTGGGGGCGTTCACCGACCGGGTGGCCCGGATGGTGCTGCGCGACCGCAACCACCCCAGTGTCGTGGTCTGGTCGCTGGGCAACGAGAGCGATCACGGCGCCCACCACGACGCCGCCGCGGCCTGGGTGCGGCGCACCGACCCGACCCGGCCCGTGCAGTACGAGGGCGCGATCAAGGACGCCTGGGAGGAGGCGCAGTCCGCGAGCGACATCATCTGCCCGATGTACGCCTCCATCGAGGAGATCACGGCCGGCCCGCACTCCAAGCCGCTCATCCTGTGCGAGTACTCGCACGCCATGGGCAACAGCAACGGCTCCCTGGCCGACTACTGGCGGGCCATCGAGTCCACCCCGGGCCTGCAGGGCGGCTTCGTCTGGGAGTTCCGGGACCACGGCATCCTCCAGCGGCTCACCGGGGAGGGGGCCGGCCGCCCGGCAGGGCCCGACGCCCCTGCCGACGCGTACGCCGACGGGGTGACCGCCCCCGGTTACCGCTGGGCCTACGGCGGCGACTTCGGGGACACGCCGCACGACGGGGCCTTCTGCGCCGACGGCCTGGTCCTGCCCGACCGGACGCCCAAGCCCGCGATGGCCGAGCACCGCGAGATCGCCGCCCCGCTGCGGCTGGAGCTCACCCCCGACCGCCGCGAGGCGCGGATCACCAACCGGCAGCACTTCGCGGACCTGGCGTGGCTGAGCGCGCGATGGCACATCGGCGACTCCGGCACCGCCCCTGCCCGGCTCCCGGACCTCGCGCCCGGGGAGAGCGCGGTGGTGCCGCTGCCCACCAGCCTGCTGCCGCACGGCGACTCGCACCTGACGCTGCGCGTCACGACGGCGCAGGACCTGCCGTGGGCGCCGCGCGGCACGCTCGTGTGCGCCCCGCAGGTGGTGCTCGCCGAGGACCACCGGGACCTGCTCACCCGGGCGGGCGCCGTGCTCGCCGGTGACGGGGCCGGGGCCGTGGAGCTCGACGACGCCGGACTGCTCCGGCATCCGCTGCTCACCGCGCCGCCCGTGCTGACGCTGTGGCGGGCCCCCACCGACAACGACGAGTGGGGCGGCATCGCCGCTCGCTGGCGCGCCTGGGGCCTGCACGCCCTGGAACGCACCCTGGTGTCGGTCGGCAGGGAGGGCGCGAGCGTGGTGGTGCGCTCGGCGTACGCGACGGACGGCGCGGGCACCGTCGGCCACGAGCAGGTCCTCACGCCGCTGCCGAACGGAGGGCTGCTCGTCGACGAGACCGCGGTGCTGCCGGATGCGCTGGCCGACCTGCCACGGGTCGGCACCGTCTTCGAGACGTTGGCGGGGCTCGACACCCTGGAATGGTTCGGGCGGGGCCCCGGTGAGACGTACCCCGACCGGTGCGCGGGTGCGACCGTGGGGGTCCACCGGTCGGACGTGGACGCGCTGTTCACGCCGTACCTGAGGCCGCAGGAGAGCGGCGGGCGGCACGACGTGCGGCGCTTCACCCTCACCGGGGCCGCGACCGCGCCGGGGATCGCCGTCCACCTGGACGTGCCGCGCCAGGTGAGCGTCACGCGCTACCGCGCCGCGGACCTCACGGCCGCCGCCCACCACGACGAACTCGTGCCGCGCGCCGCGTGCGTGGTCCATCTGGACGCCGCCCACCGCGGGGTCGGCACCGCCTCCTGCGGCCCCGACACCCTGCCGGTGTACCGGGTGGGCCCGGGTACCCACCGCTGGTCCTGGACGCTGCAGCCGCTCTGACGGGCGGTCAACACGCCGCGTGGAGCGGGGACTTCCGAATTGGTGCAGACCATTGACCCCATTGGTCTAGTCCTTCTAGGGTGTCCCCGCATCCACGCGCGCTCACGACCGCTTCCTCACCAGAGGTGACTCCATGCCCAGACAGCAGGGATCACGGTTCCGCAGAACGCTGGTCGGCCTCGTCGCCGCCGGCACGGCGCTGCTCACCGCGAGCCTGGTCACCGGCCCCGCCGCGGCCCAGCCCGCGCCCGCGGCGGCGTCCCACGGCCACGGCCACCACGCCCCGCACACCACGGGAGCCACGTCGAAAGTCGTCGGCTACTTCATCGACTGGGGCGTCTACGCCCGCGACTACCACGTCAAGAACATCGTCACCTCGGGCGCGGCCTCGCGGCTCACCCACATCAACTACGCCTTCGGCAACGTGAGCGACGGCAAGTGCGCCGTCGGCGACGAGTGGGCCGACTACCAGAAGCCCTACGACGCGGCCGGCAGCGTCGACGGCGTCGCCGACGGCACCGCGGACGGCGCGCTGCACGGGAACTTCAACCAACTGCGCAAGCTCAAGAAGCAGTACCCGGACATCAAGATCCTGTGGAGCTTCGGCGGCTGGACCTGGTCGCCCGGCTTCAGCCAGGCCGCGGCCGACCCGAAGGCCTTCGCCGACTCCTGCTACGACCTCGTCGAGGACCCGCGCTGGGCCGACGTCTTCGACGGCATCGACATCGACTGGGAGTACCCGAACGCCTGCGGCATGTCCTGCGACACCAGCGGCCCGACCGCGTACACGGACCTGATGGCCGCGGTACGCCACCGCTTCGGCAA
Organism: Streptomyces sp. NPDC006207; assembly: GCF_040613835.1. Taxonomy (NCBI): domain Bacteria; kingdom Bacillati; phylum Actinomycetota; class Actinomycetes; order Kitasatosporales; family Streptomycetaceae; genus Streptomyces; species Streptomyces sp. NPDC006207. The sequence goes on from NZ_JBEXSX010000006.1 coordinate 134,629, forward strand.
GAAGAACCTGGTCACCGCCGCCATCACCGCCGACGCCTCGGACGGCGGCAAGATCGACGCCGCCGACTACGCGGGCGCCGCGAAGTACGTCGACTGGTACAACCCGATGACCTACGACTACTTCGGCACCTGGTCGGCCACCGGCCCGACCGCCCCCCACTCGCCGCTCACCTCCTACCGCGGCATCCCGGAGAAGACCTCCAACGCGGCGGCGACCATCCGCAAGCTGCGTGGCCTCGGCATCCCGGCCCGCAAGCTCCTGTTGGGCCTCGGCTTCTACGGCCGCGGCTGGACCGGTGTGACGCGGACGGCGCCCGGCGGCGACGCCACCGGCCCCGCCCCCGGCACCTGGGAGGCGGGCAGCGAGGACTACAAGGTGCTCAAGACCCGCTGCCCGGCCACGCGCGTGGTCGCCGGCACCGCGTACGCCCGCTGCGGCGACGAGTGGTGGAGCTACGACACGCCGCTCACCCTCCGCGGCAAGGCGGCCTGGGTGAAGTCGCAGGGCCTCGGCGGCGCCTTCTTCTGGGAACTGAGCGGGGACACCACCAACGGTGAGCTGATCAACGCGCTCGGCCGCGGTCTGCGCTGATCCCACCGCACGTACGCCGGGAGGCCCGGCCGCCACGGGGGCGGCCGGTCCTCCCGGCGTCCTGCTTCAGCGCGCGGCGCCGAAGTCCTGCGTCCAGTAGTTGCCGGGCTGCGCCAGCGCGATCCCTATCTCCTTGTACGAGCAGTCCAGTATGTTCCGCTTGTGGCCCGGGCTGGCCATCCATGCGCTCATCACGCTGGAGGCGGAGGAGTAGCCGTAGGCCACGTTCTCGCCGTAGCTGCTCCAGTCGTAGCCCGCCGAGGAGATGCGGTCGGCGGGGGACGAACCGTCGGAACCGGTGTGCGACATGTTCTGGTGCGAGGCCATGTCCTTGCTGTGGTCCTGCGCGGCCTGGTTCAGCTTGGCGTTGACCTTCAGGGCGGTGCAGCCGGCCTTCGCCCGCTCCTGGTTGACCATGTCGAGCACGGTGGCCGAGGCTCCCGTCAGCGTGGCTCCGGGACCCGCGGCCGGGGAGGCCGGTGCGGCGGACGGTGCCGACGACGGTGCCGACGAGGGCGCGGAGGCGGGGGCCGAGGGCGCGGAGGCGGGGGCCGAGGGTGCGGCGGAGGGTGCCCAGGACGGCTTCCCGCCCCACTGGCCGCCCTGCGTCCACGTGCCGTCGGCGGACCCGTCGGCGGACCCCTTCCAGGACCCGCCCCACGAGGCGTGGTTCCAGCGGCCCTGGCCCTGGGCCTGGCCACCCTGACCTTGGTCGCCCCGGCCCTGGGACCCGCCGTACTGCGGGCCCTGCTGGCCGCCGACGCAAGCCATGGCCACCGAGGGCACACCCACGGCGGCGACGGCGAGGGCGGCGACGGTGATCTTCCGGAAGGGCTTCATCCGGCGGTGCTTCGTCATTGCGTGACCTCACTCCAGGGTTCGGCGTGCGTGTTCACAACCCACCCGAGCTGCCGTGACGGCTGGCGGGCCCGGCCATTGTGTGGACCGTCCCGAACATCGGGCAATGAAAGATCGGTACTACGCGGACTCGTAGCCGCGGTGCCTCTTGCGCCCGGCGGGTGAGCGTGCCGCGCCGCCGGAGCCACGGTGCGGAAGAGACCTGATGGGCCCTCAGATCGCTGTCCCCACCCCGGGAGAGGCCCATGACGCCGTACGGATCGGATGCCGTCGCCCCCTGTGCGAATTATGTCCCATTCCGTTACGGATAGATGTTATATGCCGCGTGGACGCCCGCTACTAAGTCGCACCGTAACCACCCGATCCAGCGTGAGGGACATCACGGGACGCCCCGGGAACAGTTGCCGCGACGGCCGTCACGGGCACACCGCAGGGCACAATCACCGCATGCGACACATCCTCGTCATCGGCATCGGCGCGGGCGATCCCGAACACCTCACCCTTCAGGCGGTCAAGGCGATCGGCCGTACGGACGTCTTCCTCGTCCTCGGGAAACCCGAGGAACGCCAGGACCTGATCCGCCTGCGCCGGCGGATGCTGGACGAGCACGCGCGCCGCGGCCACCGCCTCGTCGAGGTCCCCGACGCCGAGCGCGACCGCACCGCCCCCGGCTACGCCGAGGCCGTCGAGGACTGGCGGCGCCGCCGCGCCGACCTGGTGGCCGGACTCCTCGACGCCCACCTCGGCCCCGGCGAGACCGGCGCCTTCCTGGTCTGGGGCGACCCCTCCCTCTACGACAGCGTGATCGCCGTCGTCGAGGAGGTCCTGGCCCGCCGGCCGGGTTCCTTCACCCATGAGGTCGTCCCCGGCATCAGCAGCGTCGCCGCCCTCGCGGCCCGCCACCGCCTCACCCTCACCCGGGTCGGGCGCCCCCTGCAGATCACCACCGGCCGCCGCCTCGCCGAGGGGTTCCCCGAGGACGCCGACGACGTGGTGGTCATGCTCGACGGCGGCGCCGCCTTCGCCGGCCTCGACCCCGAGGGCCTGGACATCCACTACGGCGCCTACCTCGGCACCGAGGACGAGATCCTCGTCTCCGGCCCGCTCGCCGAGACCTCCGAGCGCATCCTCCGGGCGCGCACCGAGGCCCGGGAACGCAAGGGCTGGATCATGGACACCTACCTGCTGCGCCGGCGCCGCGGCGGGCCGAGGTGAGCCACGCGCAGCGCGCGCGGCCGGTCCCGCAACCGGGACCGGACACCCCTTACTGTGACATCCGGTACTGAACCCCTGCGTACGGGATGAGGTCGAGGACGTGCCGTTCGCGGAGGCGGCCGCCGGTGAGGAGCCCGGGCCCGCCGGCGCGCCGGGCCCGGACGCCCGGCCGTGGTCACGGGCACCGCTGCTCGCGGTGTGCGCCGGCTACTTCATGGTCATCCTGGACGTGACCGTCATCAACGTCGCCGTGCCCGTGGTGGGCCGCGAACTGTCGGCCTCGCTCACCGGGATCCAGTGGATCACCGACGGCTACACGATGGTGTTCGCCGGGCTGCTGCTCACCGGCGGGGCCCTCGGCGACCGGCTGGGCAACCGCCGCGTCTTCTGCACCGGCGTGGCCGTGTTCACGGTGTCCTCGGCCGCCTGCGCGCTCGCGCCGGACGCCCCGTCCCTGGTCGCCGCGCGGCTGGCCGAGGGACTCGGCGCGGCGCTGATCGTGCCCGGCTCCCTCGCGCTGCTCCAGCAGGCCTACCCCGTCCCCGCCGCGCGATCGCGCGCCGTCGGGCTGTGGGGCTCGATGGCCGGCATCGCGGCCTCCGCGGGCCCGCTGCTGGGCGGGCTGCTCGTGTCCACGGTGGGCTGGCGGTGGGTCTTCCTGGTCAACCTGCCCGTCGGCGTCGCCTGTCTGGCGCTGACGCTGCGGCACGTCGCGCCCTCGCGCCGGCGCGCCGACCGGGCCCTGGACTTGCCCGCGCAGTGCGCCGTCGTGGCCGCGGTCGCCCTGCTGACCGCCGTCCTCAACGAAGCCGGGCGGCGCGGGTGGTCCGATCCGGCGGTTCTCGCCGGCGCCGGCCTGGCGCTCCTGGCTGTCGTGGCGTTCGCGGTGCGCGAGCGGCTGGCCCGCTCGCCCGCGGTCCCACCGCACATGCTGCGCTCCCGGGCGGTCGGCGGCGGCTCGCTGACCGGGCTGCTCTTCAACTTCGCCTTCTACGGCATGGTGTTCACCGCCAGCGTCTCCTTCCAGCACCAGCGCGGCTACAGCGCCCTCGGTACCGGCCTCGCCCTCTTCCCGGCCGTGGCGACGACGATGTTCGCCTCCGTCCTGTCCGGGCGGCTGGCCCGCAGGACCGGGGACCGTCCGCTGGTCGTCACCGGCATGCTGCTGGGCGCCCTCGGGCTCGCCGGCTGGGCCGCGGCGGGGCCCGACCCGGCGTACCCGCTGCTCGTCGCCCCCATGATGGCCGCGGGCTTCGGCACCTCCTTCGCCCTCACCGGCACCACCACCACCGTCATGGCGGCCGCGCCCCCCGGCTACTTCGGGACCGCCTCCGCCCTGTTCAACACCGCCCGCCAGATCGGCAGCACCGCCGGTGTGGCCCTCGGCGGCACCCTCCTCGCCACCGCCGCCGACCACGGCACGGGGCTGCGGCTCGCCATGGCCGCCGGCGCCCTCGCCTACCTGACCGCCGCGGCCCTGGCCCTGCGGTGCGTACCCCGGAAGGCCCGGCCCGCCCCAGCGCGCTGATCGCACGGGGACGGCGCCACGCGCCCTGCGTCCCACCACGCCGTCACCACCTGCCGGAACTGGCTATTCCGTGACCTGAGTGCCGCTCTGCCGTCAACTCGGCGCGTCGCTCCGGAAAGCCTTTGTTCGCCTTCAATTAAGAGTCGATCCATAGGTTCGACAAATGTTTGAGAATCCCCATGAGTGCGCAGTGCACGGTGCGGAGGACCGACGGTGACGACGCAGACCGCTGAATCCGCGACCGCCGTGATCCCGCAGCCGGCGCCGGAATCGGGCGGAACGGCACTGATCTCGTACATCCTCCCCGTGTACAACGAGCAGGACGGCATCCGCCATTTCCACGAGGAGCTGGCCAAGGCCCTCGCCGGGCGACCGGAATTCCGCTACGAGATCGTGTACGTCAACGACGGCTCCGCCGACGGCTCCCTGACCATCCTCAGGGACCTGGCGAAGAACGACCCCCGGGTGCGGGTGGTCGACTTCGCCCGGAACTACGGCCACCAGATCGCCATCACCGCCGGCCTGGACGAGGCCACCGGCGACGCCGTCATCATCATGGACACCGACCTCCAGGACCCGCCGAAGATCAGCCTGGAGCTGGTCGACGCCTGGCGCGCCGGTGCCGAGATCGTCCACGCGCGCCGCCGCACCCGCCGCGACACGATCTTCAAGCGCACCACCGCGCACGCGTTCTACCGCATCCTGCGCAGCTGGGCCGAGGTGGACATCCCGCTCGACACCGGCGACTTCCGGCTCCTGGACCGGCGGGCGGCCGACGAGCTGCGCCGCTTCCGTGAGCGCAGCCGCTTCGTGCGCGGCATGGTCGCCTCAATGGGGTTCCGGCAGACCGAGGTCCAGTTCGACCGCGACGAGCGCTTCGCCGGGGAGACCAAGTACCCGCTGCGGAAGATGGCCCGCCTCGCCATCGACGGCGTCACGAGCTTCTCCACCGTCCCGCTGCGGCTGATCAGCCGGCTGGGCTTCCTCGTGCTCGCCCTCTCCCTCGCCGGCATCGTGTACGCGCTGGGCATGAAGATCTTCCGGCCCGACATCACGGTGTCCGGCTGGACCATGCTCATGGTCGTCACCCTGTTCCTCGGCGGTACCCAGATGCTCGCCATCGGGGTGCTCGGCAGCTACATAGGACGCATATACAGCGAGGCGCAGAACCGGCCGCTGTACATCGTGCGCGAGGTCCTGCGGCATGACGGCGACTGAGGCGGCCGGGGACGCGGACACCGCGGCCCCGGCTCCGGCAGGTCCCGACCGGCGGGCGGACCTGCGGCAGCTGATCCGCTACGCGCTGGTCGGCGGCAGCGGCGTCGCCCTCGACCTCGTGGCCTTCGTGCTGCTCTTCAACGTGCTCGGCCTCGACGAGCAGGTCGCCAACATCATCAGCACGAGCCTCGGCATCACCAACAACTTCGTGCTCAACGCGATCTTCACGTTCGACAAGCGGGACCGGCTGTTCGTGCGCTTCCTGCGTTTCTACGCGGTCGGCGTCACCGGCATCGCCCTGACCTACGTGCTGTTCCAGGTCTTCACCAGCTGGCTGGGCGTCGACGCGAACATCGTCAAGGCGGGTTCGCTGCCGCTGGTGCTGGCCACCCAGTTCGTGCTCAACAGGAAGTGGAGTTTCGGATGAATCTCGGCATCATCGGTGCCGGCGCCACCGGCCTGACCGCCGCCTACGACGCGGTCAAGGCCGGACACCAGGTCACGGTGCTCGAAGCGGCCGACGAGCTGGGCGGACTCGCGGCGTCGATCCCCATCGGCGGCGTCCCGCTGGAGCGGTACTACCACCACATCTTCCGCAGCGACCGGGACATCATCGAGCTCATCGAGGAGCTCGGCCTCGGCGACGACCTGCGCTTCCACAAGCCCACCACCGGCGTCTACCGGGACGGCGAACTGCACCCCTTCAGCACCCCGCTGGAGATGCTGCGCTTCCCCTCCTTCTCGCTGGTCGACGGCGTGCGCTTCGGTGCCTCCTCCGCGCTGCTCAAGGCCGTCCGCAGCGGTGAGCGCTACAACGACCTCACCGCCCTGGACTGGCTGCGCCGCCGGGCCGGCCGCAAGGCCACCGAAACCATCTGGGAGCCGCTGCTGCGCGGCAAGTTCGGCGACCGGGCCGACGAGGTCTCCATGGCGTGGCTGTGGGCCCGCGTGCACTGCCGCACCTTCGAACTCGGCTACGTGCACGGCGGCTTCGAGCGCGTGTACGCGGCACTGCGCGACGCCGTCGCCGCCCGCGGCGGCAAGGTCGAGTTCGGCAAGAAGGTGGAGACCATCCGCCAGCCCGAGGGTGCCGAGCAGGTCACGGTGACCACCGGCGACGGTGCGTCCTACGCCTTCGACCAGCTCATCGTCACGGTCCCGCAGCCGGTCTTCGCCAAGGCCGCGGACGTCCCCTCCGACGACGCCGTGTGGCGCAACCAGTACCTCGGCGCCACCTGCTTCGTGCTCGAGGTCGACCGCAGCGTGATCCCGTACTACTGGCTCAACATCAACGACCCGGACTTCCCGTTCCTGGCCGTCGTGGAGCACACGCAGATGGTCGACCGCGAGGAGTACGGCGGCCGCCACCTCCTCTACGTCGGCAACTACGTGCCGCGGGACGACTGGCGGTTCACCACCGACCCCGCGGAGGTGCTGGACCGGTACATCCCGTACCTGCAGCGGCTCAACCCGGACTTCGACCGCTCGTGGATCCAGGAGTGGCACTTCTCGCGTGCCCCCTTCGCCCAGCCGGTCGTGACCCCCGAGTACCGCTCGCTCATCCCGGGGCACCGCACCCACATGAGCCGGGTCACGCTCGCCACGATGGCGCAGATCTATCCGCAGGACCGCGGGCAGAGCTACTCCATCGCGCTGGCGCACCGCGTCACGAAGCTCATCGGCGCGAGCTGAGACGCCGGCGGCCGGGGCCCGGCCGGGCGACGCCCGGGCCCCAGCCGCGACCAGCTCCGTTCGTCGCCCCACACCGAGAGCGGATCCACGTAGGGGCGCAGCAGTCCGGTCAGCACCGGGTCGCCGCGTCCCGCCAGCTCGTCCGAGGCCAGCTTCCGCGCGACACCCGCGAGGAAGTCGGCGAGCTGGATCCGCGGGTCGTGGCGCGACTCGGCCAGCCGCAGCCCCGCCGGCCGCAGGTCCGGCGCCAGGCGGGCCCCGAGCCGCGCGATCCGTTCCTCGGTGAGCGAGTTCTGCCGGTCGTGCACGACGTGCACCCGGACCCCGTCCGCGCTCCAGCGCGCCACCGTCCGCTCCAGCGCGGGGAAGAGCGGGTCCAGCGGTTCCACGGCCTCCGGTGCCTGTGCGAGCCGCGCGCGGAACGCCTCCGCCCGCGGCCTGGCCCGCCGCAGCACCTCGATGACCCCGGCCAGGGCGCCGTCACCGCCGTCGGCCGGACCCAGCGCCTCCAGGGCCCGGAAGAACGGGTCGACGGGCGCCGGCCCCGCCTCGTGGTTCCTGGTCCGCGCCAGTTCGTTGGAGGCCCGGAGGAAAGGGCGCCACCGTTCCGCGTCCACGGTGCGGCGCCCCTCGCGGTACAGCACGGCCGCCCGCGCCGCCGCGGGCGGCCCCGGGGCCAGCACGTCGACGACCGCCACGACCACGAACCACGCCTTGTCGACGAGGTGCACCGAGGCCTTGCCGCCCAGCGGCCCCGCCGGCCCCAGGAACCACTCCAGTACCGCCCGGTGCTTCTCGCGCAGCAGATGGTTCGCCTTGTACTCCTCGGCGGGCGAGCGGATCCGCTCGCGCACCTCCCGCAGCGCCCGGGCCGCCGCGTCGCCCGCGACGCACACGCCCGCGTGCGCGAAGACGTCCGTGTTCCCGCCGATCAGGTTCTCGCCGTCCGAGCCCGACTCGTCGCAGGCGACCTCCAGGAACGTCACCCGCCCATCATTCCGCCCCACCCCCCGCCCCCACCACGCATTTTGCGGCCCCGGTACCGCCGGACGGGGCGGCCCAGGACGGGACGGGGCGGCCGGGAGGAGGTCCCGGCCGCCCCGTCCCGGGGATGCGACGAAACGGCCTAGCGGAGCCGGCAGACGACCGGGGTGCGGGGGTTGCCGGTCAGGGGCGGGCAGTCGTAGGTGGACTCGACGGTGGCCGCCAGGGCCTTGTCGACGTTGGCGAGCTGGAACCAGGAGCGCTGCAGGACCGCGTAGGAGGCCGGGTCGTCGGTGATGCAGCGGAGGTTCTCCTTGTAGGACGGCAGCTTGTTGACGTCCGGCAGGTACTTGGTGCGCTGCAGGAACGTCGGGACGGGGTAGCGGCACGGCGTCGGGTGGCCCACGTAGTACGCCACGTCGCCGAAGGCGAGGTAGAGGACCGGCGCGCCGTCCGGGATCTGCCGGTTGACCTCGGCGGCCTCCACCGCGGTCTGGTCGGACCGCGCGGCGAAGGCACCGTTGCCGTAGACGACGTGGCCGGCGTTCATCAGCTGCGGCGAGCCGGGCCAGATCGCGGCGGCCAGGCAGAAGACCCCGACGACCGCCGAGAGCGCGACGGCGGCGGCGGCGAACCGGCCGGGGCGGGCCGGGCGTACGGCGGTCCTGCGGGCGAGCAGCAGGTCGGCCGTGGCGGCGAGCAGTGCGACGAGGGCGGCCGCCCAGCCGGCGGCGACGCCCTGCACGGCGTGCGGGGACTGCTCGGCGAACGGCACGAAGGCCGCGTAGACCGCCGTGACCGCGGTGAAGAACAGCGGCGGCCTGCCGTGCGCGCGGTACCAGGCGGCGACCGCGAGGCCCCACAGCGCGGCCGCGCCCACCGGGAGGGAGGCGGCGTGGTAGCCGAACCAGTTGCCCTGCACCGCGACCGCGGCCACGCACACGAGGATGATCAGGGCGGCCAGCGCGGCCAGTTCCGCGCGGCGGCGGCGGTCCTCCTGACGGGACAGCAACAGCAGCAGCGCCGCAGGCAGCAGCGCGACGACGGGGCTGAGGTAGGCCCGGTCCACCAGGAAGGACGCGGACTTGTCGAGCAGGAAGGAGGGGTCGAGCCCCTTGCGGGTGAGGGCGCCCTGGTTGATCTTCGGCATGTCCTTGGCCCACTGCAGCTCCCGGGAGCCGGCCAGGACGCTGATCCCGAAGAGCACCAGTGAGGAGACGCCCGTGACGAGGCCGAGCCGCACCGCGCGCATCCGGTCGACGGCGAAGAGCAGCAGCAGTGCCATCAGGGCGGTGGCCGCGGTGGAGTACTTCATCATGACCGCCAGGCCCAGCGGCAGTGCCGCCACGGCGGCCGCCGGCCACGGCCGTTCGATGCCGAGGGCGGCGGCGATCGCCAGGACCGACAGCAAGGTCGCGGTCCACTCGGGCTGCAGGAAGTCGATCTTGGGGGCGAAGGCCAGTGCCAGCGCCACCACTGCGGCGGTGAGCGTCGCGTCGCGCAGCGGGAGCCGCCGGGCCAGCGCCGTGCGCAGGGCCAGACCGGTCGCCGCGCAGAGCAGGACGGCCGCGATGCGGATGATCATCTCGCGGGTCGCGGTCGATCCGAAGGTGAGCGAGTCCAGACCGGCCACGAACCAGCGGTAGAAGAGCGGCCGGTGCACGAAGGTGTCCGATACCGAGAATCCCCCGCCCTTCGCGCTGCGCAGGCAGGCCAGCACGTACCGGAGGTCCCCGTTCATGCCCGAGGTGATCGCCGAGTAGCCGAGCAGGACGACGGCCGTGATAGCCCCGCCCCACAGCGCCGGCCGGAGGGTGCGGCGACGTGTCGGCAGGGGGAGCAGCCTATTGAGCGTGAGGAAGCCGGAATCGTTCACGGGCAGAACTTAGCACCCAGTTAATTGGCTTATATGTATCGGGAATGGGGATGCCACGCATTAACCGTTCGTTTTCCCGGAATTCATTCCTCCCCGGTGGTGCGCCTCGATTAATCGGTGGCCCACGGGCTCCCGCGCTCCTACAGTGAGCGCGCACCACATCGTCACGGGGGAATCCGGCACCATGCGCACGCACTATCCACGCACACCTCACCTGCCCTGGTCGCCCGGGGCCACGCCGGACGACATACGCGCCGGGGACGCCGGAGCGCTCCGGGGCCGCGAGGTCGTCGTCACCGAGAAACTCGACGGCGAGAACACCACGCTCTACCGGGACGGGATGCACGCCCGGTCGCTCGACTCGGCCCACCACCCCTCCCGGGCGTGGGTCAAGGCGCTCCAGGGGCGGATCGGCCCCTCCCTCCCGCCCGGCCTGCGGGTGTGCGGGGAGAACCTGCACGCCCGCCACTCCCTCGCCTACCAGGACCTGGACAGCTGGTTCTACGGCTTCTCCGTCTGGGACGGCGACCGGTGCCTGGACTGGGACCGCACGGCCGGATTCCTGCGGCGCCTCGGGATCCCGGTGCCCCCCGTGCTGTGGCGCGGCACGTACGATGAACGCGCGCTGCGCGCCCTGCGCCTGGACACCTCGCGCCAGGAGGGCTACGTCGTCCGCACCGTCGACGGCTTCCGGTACGAGGAGTTCGGCCGCCACGTCGCCAAGTGGGTACGCGCAGCCCATGTGACCACCGGCACCCACTGGATGCACGCCCCCGTCGTGGAGAACGGTCTGGGCCCGGCCGCCCCGCTGTGGGCGGTGCGCTCCGGCGCGGCCCCGGACGCCGGCGCGCTCGCCGCCGCCGTGGGCGTCGCCGTCACCGGCCCCTGCGCCGCCGACCGTGCCGCCGACGTCTCCGCCCGGCTGGACGTCCTCGGCCGCACCGGGGACGCCCGGCTGGCCGGGGTCCTCGCCGCCCTGCTGCACGACACCCCCCGCGCCCGCCTGGCGGCCCGCCTCGCCGGGCCGCTCACCATGCCCCAGGCCCGGCGCGTGGCCGACCTGGCCGGACTGCACGCGGCCCTGCACCGCCCGTACCCCGACGAGGCGCGCGCGGCCGGCCTGGCCCGCATGGCGCTCGCCGCCGACCTGGGCGTCCTGCACGCCGTGGCGGCCGCCGCGGCGCCCGACGACGCCGCCCGCGAGCAGACCGAATGGTCGGCGCTGCACGCCGAGGAGGCCGGCCTGCTCGGACCCGACCCGTTCGGCCCGCTGCGCCACGGACTGCGCGGAGCCCTCGCCGGGCTCGACCCCGCCGCCGCCGACCGCTGCTGGGCGGAGGCCCGCGCCGCGTACGCCGCCGGGCGGATCGGCGGCGCGGAGGAGGCCGTGGCCGCCACCTGGCGGTGGCGTTCCGCGGAGTTCCCCCGTCTGATCCATCTGACCGGACCGGCGGGCAGCGGCAAGAGCACCTTCGCCGGCACGCTGCCCGGCGCGGCCGTCCGCATCGCCCTGGACGACCTGCGCCTCGCCCGCGGCTCCCGCGCCGACCAGCGCGCCAACGCCGACGTCCTGCGCGAGGGGCTGCGCCGGCTCGACACCGCCCTGGCCGGGCGTGCGACGGTGGTGTGGGACGCCACGTCCCTCAATCCGCACCAGCGCTCCCTGGTGCACGCGGTGGCCCGCCGCCGCGACGCCCTGATCACGCACGCGGTGACCCTGGTCGACGAGGACGAGCTGACCCGGCGCAACGCCCGCCGCGCCCACCCGGTGCCCCCCGCCGTGCTGACCGCGCAGGCCCGCCGGTTCGCCCCGCCGTACCCCGGCGAGGCCCACCGCACCTGGTACGTCGGCGCGGGCGGCACCGTCGAGGACACCGACGGCTCGCTCGGCGGCGGCGCCGCGGCCGGACAGGAGGCGTGACATGCGCACCAGCGAGGAGATCTACCACCGCGTCCGCTGGGACGCCCGGTTCGACCCGGCGCGCTTCGTGATCGGCGTCCACCAGCGCGGCGCCGCGCCCAAGCGCATCCCGCTGCCCGCGTTCGTGCCCGGTGGCGAGATCCCCTGGCACCGCGTGCTGTTCGTCGAGGCGGACGGAGAGCTCGTCTGGGACCGGGCCACCGGCACCGACCGCATGGACGCCACCGACGCCGGACGCGTCCGCGATCCGCGCCTGCTGCGCCCGCCGTTCTTCACCGCCCGCGTCCCGCACGCCTGGGACGAGGACGGGCAGCGCTGGCGGCCATCCGGGCGGGCGACACCCGGCCGGGCGGGCACGGCGGGCGGCGGCCGGCTGCGGGTCCTGACCTGGAACACCCTGTGGGACCGGTACGACAGCCACCGCATCGACACCGACCGCCGCCGCCCCCTGCTGCTGAGCGCCCTGGAGGAGGCGGACGCCGACGTCATCGCCCTGCAGGAGGTCGAGCCCGCGCTGCTCGACATGCTGCTGCGGGCCCCCTGGGTGCGCTCCCGCTACACCCTGGGCACCGACCCGGACGGACGTGACACCGACGACAGCGGGGTGCTGCTGCTCAGCCGGCTGCCCGTACGGGAGGCCGCCCGGCACACCCTCGGCCCGCACAAGGCCGTCGCCGCGATCACCGTCGAGACGGCCGCCGGTCCGCTCGTGGCCGCCGTCACCCACCTCAGCAGCGACCACTCCGAGGACGGTCCGGCCCGCAGACAGGCCGAACTCGCCCGGCTCGCCGAGGGACTCGCCGGCGTCGAGGGCGACCTGCTGCTGCTCGGCGACTTCAACGACGGAAGCGACGGGCCGGCCCTCGCCCTCGGCCTGCGCGACGCGTGGACCGAGGCGCACGGGCCGGACGACCACACCCCCACTTTCGACCCGGCCGTCAACCCGCTGGCGGCGGTCTCTTCGCTCAGCGGCCGTGCCTCCCGGCTCGACCGCGTCCTGCTGCGCGAAGGCGGACCCCGTGTCACCGGCGCCGCACTGCGCGGCGACGCCCCGACGGCGGAGGGCCTGTTCGTCTCCGACCACTACGGCGTGGAGGTCACCCTCGCCCTCGCGGCGGGCGCGGAGGACGAAGCCGAGGACGTCCTCGGCCTGCCGCCCACCGCGCGCACCGCCGTGGCCTGGCTGCCACCGGACGGGTCGTGGCCCGCGGTCCAGGCCGTCCGCCGTGACCACGATCCGCAGATCCACCGCTGGCCGCCGCACGTCAACCTGCTCTTCGGCTTCGTGCCGGAGGCCGCGTTCGAGCGCGCGGCGCCGCTCCTGTCCGAGGCCGCGGCCGGCGTCCTTCCCTTCACCGCCCGCCTCGACGGGGTGCACACCTTCGGGCACCGCGAGGACGCCACCGTCTGGCTCGACCCGGCGGCCGACGGCGGCACCTCCTGGGCGGTCCTGCAGCACGCCCTCGCCCGCCGTTTCCCCCGCTGCAGGGGCCGCGCCGAGGGCTTCACCCCGCATCTGTCGCTCGGCCGCACCCGGGACCCGCTGCGGGTGGCCGCCGAGTGCGCGGCCCGGCTGCGGGGGACGACGGCACAGGTCGGCGAACTCGTCCTGCTCTCCCGGCGCGGGGACGAACCGATGCGGGTCCGGGCCACGCTCGGACTCGGCACGGGGGAGCTGCGCTGGGTACCCGACACCGCCGGCACCGGCGCACCCGACGTCACCGGGGCACCCGACGACGTCCCGCACGCCGAGGAGACCGCGCGGCGCGTCGCCGACGCCCTGGGCGACGGCGTGGTCCACCTCGCCGGCTCCCGCCGCATGGGGTGCGCGCTGCCCGGCGCCGACCTCGACCTCGTCGCGGCGCTGCCGGGCACGGTGGACATGGCGGAGGTCCGGGTCAAGGTGGCCGCCGGGCTGCCGGAGGCCACCCGCCTCCGGCAGGTGACCGGCGCCCGGGTGCCGGGACTGCGCTTCCGCGTCGGCGCGCTGGACGTCGACCTCGTCGTCGTCGCCACCGGTGGCCTCGACCCCGCCGAGGCCGTGGCCCGCCGCACCGAACTGGGCGAGGCCGCCGCCGTCGCGCTGAGCGCCGTCAGCGACGCCGACGCGGTCCTCGAACTCGCCGATGACCATGACCGCTTCGCGGGTCTCGCCCGCGAGGTCAAGGCCTGGGCCCGGGCACGCGGCCTGGACTCCGCCCCCTTCGGCGGCCTGCCCGGTCTGGCCTGGGCGCTGCTCGCCGCCCGCACCGTCCACGACGCCCCCGGCCTGACCGGCGCCGGACTGCTCCGGCACTTCTTCGCCACCTGGGCCGCCTGGGACTGGCGTCAACCGGTGGGCGCCGCCGGGCAGTCGGGCCCGGCGATCTCCATCGCCACCCCCACCGAGCCCGTCCGCCCGTGCACCGCGCACGTCGGCCCGGACGGCCGCGACCTGCTCGCCCGGGAGCTCTACCGCGCCTGGGAGCTGCTGGAGTCCGCGGACGGCACGGGCACCGGCCCCCTGCCCGCTCTCGCCGCCCCGCCCCCGCTCCACCGCCGCCACGCGGCCTGGGCGGTGCTGGCCGTGCACGGCGCGACGGAAGAGGACTTCGAGGACACCCTCGGCCGGGTCAGGGGCCGCGTCCGCGCGCTGCTCACCGCGCTGGAGGACGCCGGCACCGGCGGCGTCCACGCCTGGCCACGCCCCTTCCGCACCACCCCCCGTTCCGCCCACTACGCCATCGGCCTCGGCCCCACCCCGCCCGACGCGGCCGGCCTCGCCGGGATCACCCGCGCGTGGAGCCGGGGCCTGCCCGGTACCGAGGTGACGTGGGCGGAGGGCGGCGCCGTGCCGACGTTGCGGTGAGGGCGGGGGCGCGACGCGGTCAGGCGGCCCTGAACTCGACGATCCCGATGTCCCCCGCCGTGCGCACCGACGACACCCGCAGCCCCGCGTCCGCGCCGAGCGCGGTCAGCGCGGCGACCCCGCGCTCACGGCCGCCGAAGTACACGAGCATGCGCAGGTCCATCGCGGCCACCGTCGACTCGCGGTCGGCGCCCACCTTCTCCACGACGAGCACCCGGCCGTGCTCCCCTGCGGCCTCGGCGCAGCGGCGCAGGACGGACCGTGCCGCGTCGTCGTCCCAGTCGTGCAGGATCGCGCAGAGCAGGTAGCCGCCGGCCCCCTTGGGCAGTGCCTCGAAGAAGCTGCCCCCCAACGCGTCGCCGCGGTCGCCGAGTCCGGCCGCCGCCAGCGTCGCGCGGGCCGCACCGGCCGTGGCGGGCTGGTCCACCACGGTGCCGCGCAGCTCCGGGAAGGCGGTGAGCAGCGCCGCCAGCAGCGTCCCGTTGCCGCCGCCCACGTCGACCAGGTGCCCGAGTGCGCCCCAGTCGTACGCCGGGACCAGCGCGCTCGCCCACTCGGCGACGTCCACCCCCATCGCGCGGTCGTACGAGCGGGTCCGCTCCTCGTCCGCCGCCAGGTCCTCCCAGAACCCGCGGGCGTACTGGCGCGGGAAGGCGGCCGTGCCCGTGCGCACGCTGTGCGGCAGCTGCACGAAGGCCAGTTCGGCCCGGCCCAGGCCGCCCTCGGTGTCCAGCCACTCCCGCAGCCCGCCCGGGTGGTCCGACCTCAGCTCCTCGCCCCGGACCGTCAGCGCGTACCGCCCGCCCCCGTCGCGGGTCACCACCCCGACACCGGTCAGGTGCCGCAGCAGGCGGTCCAGCGCCCCCGACTCCGTCCCGGTCTCCTGCGCCAGCTCGGTGGCCGTACGGGGCCCTTCCGCCAGGTGGTCCGCCACCATGAGCGTGGCCGCCGTGCGCAGCGCCATCGGGGTCACCAGGTCCGCCAACCGCCACAGGGACACGTCCCGTTGCTCCTCGTCCGCCATCAGCAACTCCCTCTCCTCGCGACCGACCGGCCAGCCTCGCCCCGACCCGCGGGCCCCGCAAGCGATTTACCCCGGTCAGGTTGCGCTGCGGGTACGAATCGGTTGCGGCCGGGGCCAACCGCGGCGCCACGGACGGGGGTGGGGCAGCATGACCGGGCATGGAGCGAGACCGGTACGTCGACTTCCTGCGGGCCCTGGCGATCTGCATGGTCGTGCTCGGCCACTGGCTGATCACCGCCCTCGTCCCGGAACCGGGCGGGGGCATCGTGGCGCCCGAGCTCCTGGCGGAGATCCGCTGGACGCAGTGGCTGACCCTGGGCTTCCAGATCATGCCGCTGTTCTTCCTCGCCGGGGGCCACGCGGCGGGCGGCTCCTGGGCCCGCGCCCGGGCGGCGGGTGGCACGGCGGCCCCCTGGGTCGCGCGGCGGGCCCTGCGCCTGCTGCTGCCCGCGGCCGCCTACTGCGGGCTGGTGCTGCTCGCGGTCGCGATCTGCTCGGCGGCCGGCGTGGACCGGCGCACGCTCGAGCTCGCGGGATGGGCGATGGCCATGCAGTTCTGGTTCCTCCCGGTGTACCTGCTGCTCAGCGCCCTCACCCCGGTGCTGCACGCGGCACACCGGCGCTGGGGGCCGCGGGTCCCGGTGGCGATGGGTGCCCTCGCGGTGGCGGCGGGCGCGTCGGTGACGGCGGGCGCCCCGGTTCTCACCGGGCTGGTGGACTACGTCCTGGTCTGGGGCGTCGCGTACCAGCTCGGGTTCTGCTGGCGCGACGGGCAGTTGACGCGCCTGCCCGCCGCCGCGATGGCGGCCGGAGGCGCGCTGGCCTTCACGGCGCTGATCACCCTCGGGCCGTACCCGGTGAGCCTGATCCGGGTCACCGGGGAGACGGTCGGCAACACCGACCCCCCGTCCCCGGCGATGCTGGCCTGGGTGGTGGCCCAGGCCGGCGCGTGCCTGCTGGCCGCGCCGGCCGTCCGGCGGGCGCTGGAGGGCGCACGCATGGGACGGGCCGTCGGGTTCCTGGGCGGCGCGAGCATGACCCTGTACCTGTGGCACATGCTGCCCGTGCTGCTCGCCGCCGTGTTCTACCTGGTCGGTCTCGCCCCCGACGCCGCCTTCGGCAGCGCCGCCTGGTGGGCGCTGCGCGTGCCCTGGATGCTGGTGCTCGCGGTGTTCCTGGCGGGCGTGCTGGTCGCACTGCGGCCGCTGGAGCGTGCGCTCGCCCGCCTGTTCGGCGCCGTCGCCCCGCCGGCCGACGCCCGCTACGACCGCCCCGCCCTGCTGTGGACCGGACTGGCCTGCAGCACGGCCGCCCTCGCCTACTGGTCGGTGCACGGCCTGGCCCCAGCCGGCCGGTTCCCCGCCCTGCCCGCCCTCGCGTTCGCCTTCGGCGCGGCCCTTGTGGCGCTGCCCCACCGCCCGGCGGCACGCCCGACCCGTCAGGGGGAACCGGGGACGCCCGCGGAAGAGGCCGCCTGACGCCGACGTCGTCGCCGGGCGGCGGGTTCGCCGCGTGCGTCGTGGTGGCCTCCCTGCCCGGCGACGGGTCGCGGTCGGTTGGCATGACGCCGTGTCATCTTCGTGGCGGGCCGGGTGTCGTGGCCGCCCCGCCCCGCCCGTCCCGCCCGCATGGACACGGCGCTCGGCGCGTGCGGTGGTCAGGTCCTGCGTTCGGCGAGTTCGGCCAACGCGTCGAAGGTGCGGACGAGGACCGCGCGCCGCCCGGCGCGGTGCTCCGGCGAGGGGGCCAGGTCGTCGATCGCCCCGTCCCAGGCGGCGAGGAAGGCCGCCTTCCACTGCCGGACCGTCGCTGCCGCGGGGAGCACCACGCCCGCCCAGCCCTGGGTGGCGATCAGGTGCAGCAGCTCCACGTTGCAGGGCACGGCCACGCCCCAGTACTCGTCGGGCTCCAGCGCCCCGGGGGCGCCGGCGACGGCGTCCTCGACCTCGCGGACCAGCCGCCCGGTGAGAACGGACAGATGGTCCGCCGCCGTGTCCTCGTCGAAGTTGCCGCTGCCCCAACCGCCCACCGTTCCTCGTTCCTCCGCTCAGGGTTCGATCAGCCCGGCCCGGATCGCGTACCGGGTGAGCTCCAGGCGGTCGCGCAGGGCCAGCTTCTGCAGGATGTTGGCACGGTGGCGCTCGACCGTCTTGGCGCTGATGAAGAGGATGTCCCCGATCTCCTTGGAGGTGTGGCCCTCGGCGACCAGCTTCAGGATCTCCTCCTCCCGGTCGGTGACGGCCCGCGCGGGCAGCGGCTCGCCGTGCCGGGCGCGTTCCAGGAGGTTGCGCACCAGCGCCGTGACCGCGCCCGGGTAGATGAACGGCTCGTCGCGCACGGCGGCGCGGCAGGCCTCCACGAGGTCCGGGTCGGCGACGGACTTCGGGACGTAGCCGCTGGCCCCGGCGCGCAGCGCCTCGAAGAAGAACTGCTCGTTGTCGTGCATCGTCAGCATGAGGATGCGCAGTCCGGGCCGCAGCCGGGACAGTTCACGGGCCGCCTGGAGCCCGGTGAGGCGGGGCATGGCGATGTCGAGGACGGCCAGGTCGAGTTCGTGGGCGCGGGCCTGCTCGATGGCCTCGGCGCCGTCCCCGGCCTCCGCGACGACGGTCAGGTCCGGTTCGTCGTCGAGGATCATCCGCACGCCGCGGCGCACCAGCGCGTGGTCGTCGGCGAGCAGGATCCGGGTCTTCGCCGCGTCGGGCACGGTCAGCGGTCCTCCTCGCGGGCGGGAACGTCGAGCCGCACCTCGGTGCCGCCGTCGGGTCCCGGACGGAGCGTGAGGCGCGCCCCGATGAGCAGGGCGCGTTCGCGCATCCCCCGGATCCCGGCGCCCTCCGGGGCGGCGCCGAGGCCCTTGCCGTCGTCGCGGACGGTCAGGCGCGCACCGGTGGCGGTGCGTTCCAGCAGGAGGTCGACCCGGCCGGCGCCCGCGTGGCGCGCGGTGTTGGTCAGGCCCTCCTGGGCCACCCGGTAGAGGACCAGCTCGGTCTGCTCGTCCAGGGCGGGCAGGTGGGGGTCGATGCGGTGGCGCACGGCCAGTGCGGGGGAGGTGAACTCGGCGGTCAGCGCCCGCAGGGCGCTGGGCAGGCCGAGTTCCTCCAGGACCCCGGGCCGCAGCCGGCGCGCGATGCGGCGGATCTCCTCCAGGCCGGCGCGGGTGGTCTCGCGGACCTGGTGCAACTCCTCGCGCAGCGGCCGGGCGCGAGTTCGGTGACGTGCTTGAGCTGGAGCAGCACCGCGGTGAGCGTCTGCCCGACCTCGTCGTGGAGCTCCTGCGCGATGCGCTGCCGCTCGGCCTCCTGGCCGGAGAGCACGTGGGCGCTGCCGGCGGCCTGTTCGCTCTCCAGCCGGTCGAGCATGGTGTTGAAGGTCGTGATGAGTTCGGCGATCTCGCCGTGCCCGGCGGCGGACGGCCGGCGCCCGGGGCGCAGCAGGTCCGCCGCCGCCATGGCCCGGGTCACCCGGCGCAGCGGCGCCAGCCCGACCCGGAGCAGCACGGCGTTGGCGACCAGCATCGCGACCAGGCCCGCCACGACCACCGCCGCCTCGGCCGGCAGGACGGGGGAGGAGACCGTGACCGGCCCCAGCAGCAGCATCGTCGCCACCATCAGTACGACGGCGTTGAGCAGGAAGATCCGCCAGAACAGCGACACGGCCACGGGCCTCCTCTCAGGGGAAAGCGGGAACCGGGGGACAGCGAGCATGCGGGAAGCGGACGACGGGCGCGCGGGGTCAGTCCCCGGCGACGGGGGACGGGGTGCGCTCCGGCTCGGAGCCGCTCGTAAGGGCCGCCGGGGCGCGGCGCCCGGCCAGTGCCCGGGCCAGCGGCTCGGTGTAGCGGGCCGTCAGGGGGCCGAAGACGACCAGCAGCAGCACATACGCCGTGGCCAGCGGGCCCAGCGCGGGCTCGATGCCGGCCGTGACCCCCAGCCCCGCGATGACGATGGAGAACTCGCCCCGCGCCACGAGCGCGCCGCCCGCCCGCCACCTGCCGCGCACCGCGACCCCGGCGCGGCGCGCCGCCCAGTAACCGGTGGCGATCTTGGTGAGCGCGGTGACGACCGCGAGCGCCAGCGCCGGCAGCAGGACCGGCGGGATGCTGGCCGGGTCGGTGTGCAGACCGAAGAAGACGAAGAACACGGCCGCGAACAGGTCCCGCAGCGGGCTCAGCAACGAATGGGCGCCCTCGGCGACCTCCCCGGACAGCGCGATGCCGACCAGGAACGCGCCCACCGCCGCCGACACCTGCAACTGCTGGGCGATGCCCGCCACCAGCAGCGTCAGGCCCAGCACGACGAGCAGCAGCTTCTCCGGGTCGTCGCTGGAGACGAACCGGGAGATCACGCGCCCGAAGCGGACCGCGACCAGCAGCACCAGGCCCGCGGCACCCAGCGCCACGGCCAGCGTCACGCTGCCCGCCGCCCAGCCGACCCCGGCCAGCAGGGCGGTGAGGATCGGCAGGTACACCGCCATCGCCAGGTCCTCCAGGACCAGGATGCTCAGGATCACCGGCGTCTCGCGGTTGCCGAGCCGCCCGAGGTCGCCCAGCACCTTCGCGATGACCCCGGAGGAGGAGATCCAGGTGACGCCCGCCAGCACCACCGCGGCCACCGGGCCCCAGCCGAGCAGCAGCGCCGCGACCGCGCCGGGCAGGGCGTTGAGCGCGATGTCGACCAGGCCCGACGGGTACTGCGTCCGCAGGTTCCCGATCAGATCGCTCGCGGTGTACTCCAGGCCGAGCATCAACAGCAGCAGGATGACGCCGATCTCGGCGCCGATCGCCACGAACTCCTCGCTGGTGCCCAGCGGCAGGATCCCGCCCTCGCCGAAGGCGAGCCCGGCCAGCAGGTAGAGGGGGATGGGGGAGAAGCGCAACCGCCCGGCGACCCTGCCCAGCAGGCCGAGACCGAGGATGATGGCGCCGAATTCGATGAGGAAGACCGCGGAGTGCAAGGACTCACTCCCGCCCGAGTATCGCGGCGGCGGCCTCGACACCCTCACGGGTGCCGATGACGATCATCGTGTCGCCGCCGGCCAGGCGGAAGTCCGGTGCGGGGGAGGGGATCGCGTCCGCCCTGCGCAGCACGGCGACGATGGAGGCGCCGGTGTCCGTGCGCATCCGCGTCTCGCCGAGCAGGCGGCCGTTCCAGTACGAGGTGACGGGCAGTTCGATGCGCTCGGCGACCAGACCGAGGTCGGTCGTGTGCAGCAGGTTCGGGCTGTGGTGCGTCGGCATCAGCGCGTCGATCAGCGACGTCGCCTCGGGCCCGGTCAGCCGCAGCGACTGCGCGCACGCGTCCGGGTCGTCGGCCCGGTACACGTTCACCGTCCGCGATCCGTCGCGGTGGGCGACCACCGACAGATGACGCCGGTCCCGCGTGGTGAGGTCGTACCGGACACCGATGCCCGGCAATGGTGTCGTGCTCATCCGCGGAGCAGGCACAGCTCGGTTCCCTTCACGGACGGCGTGCCGCCGCCCGGTTACTCGTCCGTTTCGCCCCCCGTGGATCCTCATCCTTTCATCCGGGCGAACCGGGCCGATATGGGTGCTGACACCCATCGCGGGCCCGGTGTGACGGTTCCCACACCCGGAACGGAAAAGGCCGGGAGAACCGGTGCCTTACCTGAGCGCAGCCTTATGTGTTCTTGAAGATCCGCCCCCGACCGGCGAGTTCTCCGCCACGGGCGCCTAGGGTCGCAGTGCCCGGCACACCACGTTCGGACGTGCCCGGTGGAGTTCCCGTCGTCCGGAGGTACCCCGCGCATGAGTTCCCACAGGAAACGACACCGCGCCCGCCGCGCCCCCTCGGCGCGGTCCTGGCCGCTGGCCGCCGCGGTGGCGACGGTCGCCGCGGGCGCCCTGGTCGGGGTCGGTGCGCAGTACGGGAACAACGGCGGCAAGGACGAGGCGTCGCTGGCGGCCGGCGACCGGGAGGCCGACGACCCCCTCGCGTCCGACGCGCGCCCGGAGACCGCGAGCCCGAGCCCGACGACCGCGAGCCCCAGCGCCTCCGCCACCCCGGAGCGGCGCAAGCCGGCCTCGCGGCCCACCCGCACCCCGCGGCCCTCCGCCACCCCGACCCGTACGGTGGCCCCGTCACCGGCCTCGACGACGGTCGCGGCGCAGCCCTCGCGGTCCGACGCCGACGACTCGGTGGTCGAGGAGATCGTCCGGCTGGTCAACGAGGAGCGCGCCTCCTCCGGATGCCGCCCGGTGACGCTGGAGGACCGGCTCACCGAGGCCGCCCAGGACTACACGGACGTGATGGCCCGCTCGGGCGAGCTCTCCCACACCGGGCCCGACGGGTCCACCATGGCCGGGCGCGTCGAGGCGGCCGGGTACCAGTGGTCGGCCCTCGGCGAGAACATAGCCGTGGGCCAGCGGACCGCCGCCGCCGTGATGGACGCCTGGATGCACAGCGAGGGGCACCGGGCGAACATCCTCAACTGCACCTTCGAACAGATCGGAGTCGGCGTGAACACGTCGTCCAACGGTCCCTGGTGGACCCAGGACTTCGGCACGCCCCGCTGAACCGCCGACCGGCCGGTCAGCTGGGGCGGCCGGTCGGCCTCAGGCCGGGTGCGGGTGACGCCTCGCGCGTCGGGCCGCTTTCCTTCCCCCCACAGGCGGCCCGCCGGCGAGCCCGAGCGTCACCCGCACCCTCGTACCGCCCAGCGGGCCCCTGGTGATCTCCATGCCGCCGCCGCAGGCGGCCGCCGCCCGCTGCACGATGTCCAGGCCGAGGCCGGTGGAGCCGCCGACGCTCACCCCGCGGGCCCGGGCGGTGTCCGGGTCGCTGATCCCCGGCCCCGCGTCGTCCACCGTGAGCAGCACCGTCCGGGCGGCGGTCCGCTCCACCGTCACCGACAGCGCGGTGCCCTGCGGGGTGTGCCGGAACACGTTGCCGATCAACGCGTCGACGACCGCCGCGAGGTCGTCCTCGCCGAGCGGGACCGCGGTCGCCTCCGCGGTCGCCTCCAGCCGGCACTCGCGCTCCTGCTGCGCCGCCAGGACGGACCAGAACTCGACCCGGCCGCGCACCACGGCCGACGCGTCGCACTCCTGCGCGCGGCCCGGGCGCTCGGGCGAGGCCGACAGCGGCGTGCGGGCCGCGTCGATGATCGAGTCCAGCTCGCTCTCCAGGTGCGCGATCGCGGCCTCCAGGTCCTCGCCCCGGTAGCCGGGCACCTGCGCGGCGATCCGCTCGGCCTCCAACTGCAACCGGGTCAGCGGGGTCCGCAGGCGGTGCGAGAGGTCGGCGACCAGTTCCCGTTCCGTGGCGAGCAGTTCGACGACCCGGTCGGCCATCGTGTTGAAGGCCACCCCGGCCTCCTGCAGCTCCGGCGGCCCCTTGGGCTCCACCCGGATGCCCAGTTCCCCCGCGCCGAGCGAGCGCGAGGCGCGGGACAGACTCTGGGACGCGCGCACCACGCGCGCGCCCAGCCGGTCGGCGACCAGCACCGACCCCGCCACCAGGCCCAGCGCCAGCAACGCCATCATCGCCCAGGACGCCTTCACCCCCCGGTCCAGGTCGGCCCGGGGGACGAAGGCCTCCACCACCGCCACCCGGTCCCGGGCCAGGATCACCGGCTGGAGGTAGACCCAGCCGGCGGAGGTGTCCGTGGCCACGGTCCGCCGTCCGTCCGCCGCCCGGTCCAGGGCCTCCTGGGAGGCGTGCACCTTCCCGACGACCTGCCCGTCGGGCAGCCGCACGCTCAGGTGGTCCCCCGAGTCCAGCCCGGCCACCGCCTGCTGGACGTCCGCGGGCCGCGTGGTGAGGGCGAGCACCGGCGCCAGCGCCGCGGCCCGCTGCTCGGCGACCGTGGTCGCCCGCGAACGGGCCTCGGACTGCACCAGCAGCGCCAGCGGGATCAGGAAGGACAGCGCCACCATCGACGTCACCGCCAGCGCCACCCCGGCCAGGGCGCGTCTCATCGCGGCGTCACCAGCTTGATGCCGACGCCCCGCACGGTGTGCAGGTAGCGGGGTTGCGAGGCCCGCTCGCCCAGCTTGCGGCGCAGCGCCGACAGATGGACGTCGATCGTCTGGTCCTCCACGTAGGCCTGCTGCCACACGTCCGCCAGGATGCGGCTGCGCGGCACCACGCGGTCCACGTGCTCCGCCAGGTAGGCCAGCAGGTCGAACTCCCGGCGCGTCAGCCGCAGTTCCCGCCCGTCGTGGTACGCCACCCGGGCCGGTACGTCGATCAGCAGACCGCCCACCCGCAGCGCGCCGGCCGCGCCCTCCGGGGCCGGGCCCTGCGGCTGCGCCGGCGCCATCGCCGAACGGCGCAGCACCGCCGTCAGACGGGCCACCAACTGGCCCCCGGAGAACGGCTTCACCAGGTAGTCGTCGGCGCCCGCGTTCAGCAGCCGGATCACCTCGCTGTCGTCGTCGCGCGCGGTCGTGACGAGGACCGGGACCCGTGAGATGCCGCGCAGCATCCGCAGCACGTCCACCCCGTCCAGGTCCGGCAGCCCGAGGTCGAGCACCACGGCGTCCGGGGGGCGCTGCGCGGCCTGCCGCAACGCCTCGAAGCCGTAGGCCGAGCTGTGCACCATGTGGCCGTGCGCGGTCAGCACCTCGACCAGCCGCGCGCGTATCGCGGGGTCGTCCTCGACCAGGAGTACGGATGCCATGTGGAGGGACAGTAGCCGGTCGGGAAAGATGGCGGCGTGCCCCGGTACCTGCGCTACGTCGTCATATGGCTCTCGTGCACCGCGGTCAGCGTGACCGCGGTCATGCTCACGGTGGGCTTCGTGGTGGGCTCGACACGCCCGACGCCGCCCGTCGCGCGGGACATCCCCGAGAGCGCGCTCGCCGGCGGCAGCCCGTCCCCCGCGCGGCCCTCGCCGTCGCGGTCCGCGCCGGTGTCCCCCGCCGCGAAGCGCACCCCCAGCCCCACCGTGCGCCGGCCCACCCGGACCCCGGTGCGGCCGGCCACCACCGCGCCCCCCACCCGCACCGCCCGCCCGTCCGCCACGCCCGTCGACTGCGGGACCGGCGGCGCCGGGGTCCACACCCTCCAGTCCCAGGGCGGCCAGGCCTCGGTGCGCTTCGGCGAGGACGCCGTGTGCCTGGTGTCCGCCGTGCCCGCCAGCGGGTTCACCGTCTCCACCCGGCGTGACGGGGCGCAGCAGCTGACGGTGACCTTCTCCGGCGACCGGCACCGCTCCGAGATCGTCGCCACCACGACCCCGCAGAGCAAGGCGACCATCCGCGAGGTGTCCTGGTGACCGGGCGCGGACGGCGACGGGGTACCGGGCGCCATGCGTTTCGACTTCGATCCCGCCCCAGGCCGAGACGATCCGGGCAAACGCCGGGGCCCTGTTCGTCCGTCGGGAACGCCTCTGCGACCCGGACGTAACGCCGACGACATGTCATGAACCATGAACCTCTGCTGACGCGGATTGCTGGAGCGATAAGGTCATACGTATGCCATCCGAGTCGCAGCCCTCGAACCGTCTGTTCCCGCCACGCCTGCCCGCCGGCCGCTTGGGTGTTGCAGTCGTTGCCGAGCTCGTCGACCTCATCGTGACGGGCCAGTTGAAGGAAGGCGCGTTGCTGCCCCCGGAGGGTCCGCTGAGCGAACACTTCGGCGTGAGTCGCACGGTGCTGCGTGAGTCGGTGAAGCGGCTCGAGGAGAAGGGCCTGGTGATCGTTTCCCAGGGGCGTGGCACCCAGGTGCGGGCGCCGGGGTACTGGAACATGCTCGATCCGGTGGTGCTGTCCGCGTTGATCGACAACGACGCGACGCTCGGCGTCCTCGACGAGCTGACGATCGTGCGGGCGAGCCTCGAGTCGGCGATGGCGGGAGCGGTGGCCACTTCCCGCAGCGCAGATGGGTTGAGGAGGCTGGAGAACGCGTTGACCACGATGCGCGAAAGCGAGTCCGAGACGGACTCCTTCCGTCAGGCGGACGTGGTGTTCCACTACGCGCTCATGGAGATCTCCGGCAACCGCCTGGCGGAGAACATCGCCAAGCATCTGTACAAGCGCGCCACGGAGTCCAGCCGCTACCAGGGCATCGACCCCCCTGACGCGGTCGCACTGACCCTGAAGGAACACGCGGCGATCGTCGACGCCATCTCAAGGAAGGACGTCGCCGCGGCCCAGAAGGCGATGCACGACCACATCCACACCTCGTGGGAGCGTCGTCGGCTGCCCGACCACGCGCCACGGGCGCGCGGCCGGGCGCTCGATCAGAAGAGCGAGTAGACGTCGGCAGCGTTGCCGCCGAACACACGCGCGCGTTCCGCGGCGGAAAGCCCGTCGAGCAGGGCTTCCAGAGCGGACTTCCAGGGCGCCGCACCCCCGCCGAGCTCAGCCAGCGGCCAGTCGGAGCCGTAGAGCAGACGCTCGGGGCCGAAGGATCCCAGGGCGATCGCCACCGGGTCGGCGAGATCGGCCGCACGCCATGATCCGGGGGCGAGTCCCGACGTGAGTCCCGAGACCTTCGCGACGACGTTCGGTTGCCGCGCGAGCTCCCGCAGCCGCGACGCCCACGTGCTCCTGTCCTGCCCGGGCCCGGGCGGACCGCCCAGGTGGTCGAGCACGAAGCGGAGTCCGCCGTGGCGCGCGGCCAGGCGCGTTGCCTGAGGGAGCTGCCACTCACGCACGACGAGGTCGAAGCACAGGCCCTCACGCTCGAGTACCGCGAGGCCCGCGCCGACCTCCTCGCGCAGCATCCACTCCGGGTCCGGGTCGATGTGGGCCAGATGCCGCACCCCGACGACGGGGACGGCGGCGTCCTTGCGGATCCGGTCAAGCTGAGGTCCGACCTCCGCCGCGAGGTCGACCCACGCGACGAGGCCGGCGACGGCGGACGAGTCCAGCCCGGCGAGCCGGATGCTCTCCTCGAGGCTGTTGCTCGACTGCACGACCACGGCACCGTCGAGTCCGGTCGAGGCCAGCATCCCGCTCAGATCCCAGGCGCCGAAGTCGCGGGCGATCGGCGCCATGGTCTCCGCGTCGATCCAGTCCTGCGGGTCCACGGCCCGGTCCCACAGGTGCACATGGGCGTCGATGCCGGCCGTCATGCGAGGTGCCACACTTCCTCGACGGGCTGCCACAGCGCCCCGGGATCACGCTCCTCGGCGATTCTCACCTGGCACGGGTCGGTGTGCGTCCACCATTCCTGCGACACCGGGTCCTCGGCGATCCGACGCATGTCCGCCTCGTGGTCCTCGCCGACGTACTCGTAGTAGGCGAACAGGATGTCGCCGAAGATGAAGATGCTGTAGTTGCGCACGTTGCACTCGGTGAGCTTTCGCTCGACGCCCGGCCACACGGCACGGTGCAGCGCGAGGTACTCCTCGCGCTTCTCGGGCCGCACACCCACGACGAGGGCCCTGCGCTCGGGTCGACGGGTCACGAGGTTCGGCCTCCGCTGGACAACGGGTCGTCCATCACGTCCGGCTCGGCCACCATCCGCAGGGCGGCGCGTTCGGGCCGGATGTGCGGTCCGGTCGCCGCGGGCAGGAGCGGCGCGGCGCCGGCCGGTGACATCCGGGACTCGTCCACCACGATCCCGATGCCCGGGCGATCGCCCAGGACGATGCCTCCGTCGTCGAACTGCTGGTCGACGTCGAGACCGACGGGGAAGTGAAGGTCCTGGACTTCGAAGGTCAGCAGGTTCGGCACGGCGGCGGCGGCGTGCGCCACCGGGTTCGCGTTGTACGCGACGGGGCTCACCGGCAGGTCGTGGGCGTGCGCGAGCGTTGCGACGCGCAGGAAGTGGGTGATCCCCCACACGTTGCCGACCTGCACGATGTCGACCGCGTTGGCGTCCAGCAGGGGACGGTACTGCTCCAGTCCGGTGAGGTTCTCGCCGGTCGCGATCGCCGCGCGCACCTTCCCACGCAGCGTGGCCATGCCGGCCGCATCCCAGCGGCGGAGCGGTTCCTCCACCCAGGTGAGGTCCATGCGCTCCTCGATGGCCGCGACGTACCGGGCCGCCTGGGCGTGGTTCCACGCCTCGTTGGCGTCGAACATGAGCGCCGGCCGGCGGGAGTTGCGGCTGAGGACGTCGCGCATGATCTCCAGCCGGGGCAGGTCGCGGTCGAGGTCGCGGCCGCCCTTGAGCTTGCCGGCCTTGAACCCGCGGTCCGCGAACCGGCCGTAGAGGACGACGAGTTCCTCGTCGGTCAGGCCGTACTCGAGACCGGACGCATAGCCCGGGACGAAGCGCTCGCGGGCGCCGAGGGTCCGCCAGAGCGGCTCGTCGGCGGCCTTGGCCTTGATGTCCCAGAGGGCCATGTCGACCGCCCCGACGGTGCCGAAGGTGGATCCTGAGTGACCGGCCTTGAACACCCAGTCGAGCATGCGGTCGTAGAGCGCCGTGACCGAGCGCGGGTCGTCGCCCTCGATCGCGGGGAAGACACGGGCGATGTCGGCGTGGGCCCCGAGGCCCACTCCCTCGATTCCGCTGTCGGTCTCGATGATGAGGACGGGGACCGGCGTGGTGTGGCCGGACTGGACACCGTTGACGTCCCCGGTGATTCTGCCCCAGTCGTGAACGGTGTTCAGACTGCGGTACCCGGTGATCTTCATCGGCGGTGGTTCTCCTTGCAGGGGCGAGTGGTCATTCCTTGGTTCCTCCAGCTGTCATGCCTGCGACCAGGAATCGCTGGGAGAAGAGGAAGACGACCAGGACGGGCAGGATCGACACGATCGTCCCCAGCGCCAGGGTGGGCAGCTGGACGGAGTCGGATCCCGCGGAGCTGGGATTGAAAGCCGGGGTCGACGCCAGGAGCGAGGTGAGCCCGACCTGGATCGGATAGCCGTCGCTCGAGGGCAGCATCACGAACGGGAGGAAGAAGTTGTTCCAGTTCTGTACGAAGCTGAAGAACGCCACCAGGGCGACGATCGGGGCGGCCAGCGGAAGGGCGACCCGCGAGAAGACCTGGAACCCGTTGCAGCCGTCGATGCGCGCGGCGGCGAGGATGTCACGCGGGATGCTGGTCGAGAAGTAGATGTAGGTGAGATAGACGCCGAACGGGAAGAACGACATCGGAAGGATCACCGACAGCGGGCTCCCGATCAGGCCGACGCTGTTCAGTTCGAGGAAGATGGGCAGCACCAGTGCGGTGTTGGGGATCAGCATGACGACGAGCGTCAGCACCAGCAGCGCCTGCCGGAACCTGAACTCCGTGAGCGCGAGCGCGTAGCCGGCGGGGATGCTCACGAGGACCGTGATCACCAGAGCGCCGATCGCGTACAGCGCGGAGTTCCCGATCCAGGTCGTCACCGCACCGTCCTGGAAGTCGAACAGCTGGTGCCAGTTGGCGACGAGGTCCGACCACGACCCGATCGAGAACGGGTCCGCGACGACGAGCGTCTTCGAGGACTTCGTCACCGCGAGCAGCAGCCAGACGATCGGGACGGCGAAGAACAGGACGAAGACGGCGAGCAGGACGCCTGCGATGGACCGCCCGCTCCACCCGCTGAGGCTCGGCCGGCGGCGTGCGGCGGAGAGTGCTGCCATGGTCATTCCTTCTCGAACAGGCCGCCGCGGGTCACGAACACCCAGGACAGCAGGAGTGCGACGACCAGCAGGATCAGCGAGATCGCGGCCGCGCCGTTGAAGTCGTTCTGCTGGAAGGCGTACTGGTAGGCCAGCTGGTTGAGCGAGTAGTCGTTGGGGACCACCGCGTTGCTGGCCTGGCTGAGCAACTGCGGCTCGACGAACAGCTGGGTGCCGGCCGCGAGCGACATGACGCCCATGTAGGCGACCCACTTGCGCAGCATCGGAAGCTGGATCCGCAGCGCGATCTGGAAGGCGTTCGCACCGTCGATGCGGGCGGCCTCGATCACGTCGGTGCTGATGTTGTTGAGGGCGCCGTACATGATGAGGATCCATCCGCCGGCTCCGGTCCAGAACGCGATGATCGCGAAGATCGCCGGAACGTGGCCGGGCTGGATCACCTGCACGAAGCTCTCGAACCCCATCGCCTTGAGCAGACCGCTGACGGGGCTGGCGGTCGGATCGAGGACGAAGAGCCACAACAGGACGCTGGACGCGCCCGCGAGCGCGCCGGGCAGGTAGTAGACGAAGCGCAGGGTCGTGCTCACCCACCGCACGCCGATGGCGTGGACCACCAGCGCCAGGCCGACGACGAAGACGACCAGCCCAAGGAGCCAGATGACGAGGTAGGTGGTCACGTGGAACACGGCCGGCCAGAACCGGAAGTCGCCGACGACCGTGGTGAAGTTGTCGAAGCCCGCGAATCCGCCGTCGGCGTTCGTGAAGGCCAGGAACAGCGCGTAGAGCGACGGCACGATCCCGAAGACGACGGTGAGCAACGCGTAGGGCGAGACGAAGAGATAGCCGATCGGACTGCGAGCGAAGGCGCGGCCGGCCGCCCGGCCGCCGCCCCGGCCCGGCCGCCGACGCCCCGAGGCGTCGACGGCCGGCTGGCCACTCGGAGGAGCCAGGGTCATATCAGTTCACCTTGTATCCGTTGACCTTGGCCTGGTTCTCGATGGCCGTCTGCCAGTCCGGCAGCAGGTCCACGATCGACTTTCCGCCCGTGACCCCCGGGGTGATCGTCTTCGCCCAGATCGCCTCCTGGCTGAACATGGGGTAGCCCCAGCCGTCCCAGACCTGCGACGCCGCGGTCACCACCGGCTGCAGCGGGGTGGCGTAGTACTTGCTCGCCTCCTGCTTGGCGACCCACTTCTGTGCCGCCGGCGCGTAGGCCGGGTAACCCGGTGCGACATCGACCTGGTACTCGTCGGCGGTGGTGACGAACTGCAGGAACTTCTCGGCGGCCTTGAGGTTCTTCGAATGGCTGGAGACGAACCAGGTTCCGCCACCCACGTTGCCCGTCACCGCCCCGCTCTCGCCCTTCCACGGCAGCGGCGCGGCGACGCCGAGCTGCCCGGCCGGCACGTTGAGCGACTGGGGGTTGTTGAATATCGCGCCGGCATACCAGGCCGGACCCGGCATCATCAGCACCTTGCCCGAGTACTTCTTCAGGAACTCGGGGGTGAACACGCTGACCACCGGCACGGTCCCGTTGTCGCGGAGGGTGTCGAGCAGCGAGGCGGCCCGCTTGCACTCGGTCGAGTCGGTCTTCACCGTGAGGGACTTGGGGCCGGGCACGTCATTGGCCTGGCACTTGCTCCCCCACATGAACACCTCGGGCGTCCAGGCGTCGCCGGCCGTCCCGACGATGTAGCCGGGGTGCTCCTTGGCGACCTTCTCGCCGAGCGCCTGGTACTCCTCCCACGTGGTGGGGACGGCGTAGCCGAACTTGTCGAGCAGGGACTTGTTGTACCAGAGCACCGCCTGGGCGAGGTCGTTGCGCAGGCAGTACACGCGGCCTTCCACCGTGCAGGGGTTGAGCGAGCCTTCGGTGAAGTTGCCGAGCGTGTCCTTCGGGACCAGGCCCTTGTCCAGCACGGCCGCGAAGGCCTGCTTGCCGTTGCTCTTCTGGCTGGCCCATGCCGCGTCGTTGTTCTGGCTGGAGAAGACGACGTCGGGCCAGCCGCTGCCGGCGCGGTCGAAGAGCTGCATCTTCGTCCGGAAGGAGTTGGACCCGTTGGCCGCCCCGTCATAGGTGACGACCTTGATCTTGGTGTCTGGGTTCGCCGTCTGGAACGCCTTCACGGCAGCCTGTCGGTCCGCGTCCACCCAGACGGTGATCGTCGAGGAGGCCTCCTGCTTGGCTTCGGGAAACCCGTACGCCCCGTTCGCCGAGCTGCCTTCACCGCCGCAACCAGCGAGGGTCAGGAGCGCCGTTGCGGCGCACAACACGGCGACGGTCGACGCCTTACGGCGCGAACGCACCACAGAGTGGATTCCGACCATGGGATGTCCTTGTCTTGTCGACTTCGTTGACGACTCCGCGCCTGGACTGTAGGGCATACGTATGATGTTTGTCACGAGCTTGAGGTGCATCGTCTTGAGGGGTGGGCGTCGACGGTTGTCCCGTTCGGCAACTCGGCGGCACCGACGTGTGATTGCGTCGCCCACCGATTCGGGGACGCGGCCGATCACCAGGACCGTGTTCGGGGCGTCCCTCGGACATGACGGAGAGAAGTGGGCCGTGGTCCGGCCGCTGCTGCCCACCCCGACGGGTTGCACGGCCGGGGTGGGCAGCCGGAGGCGTACGGCCACCGGGCGATACCGGACGCGATCGGCCACCTCGTCGACAACGCCATCACGTGCGGGCGGGGCCCCGCGACCTCCGGCCGTGGGACCGGGTCAGTGCATTCTTCCCCCGCCGGCGCGACCTCGGTCCGCCGCAGGGGGTGGCGGTCACCGCCGCGGCCACCGGCGACCGCGCCGCCGCCCAGGTCCTGATCGACGGTCAGGCGGCCGCCGGCGCCTCCAGAGCGCCTCGATGCCGAGCCGGCCGGCCCTGTGGCAACGTTGCTGCCCGCACCGCTTCTCGCGGGAGCGTTGTCACCACCGACGGGCGTGCGAAAGCCTCATCGGCCGAGCCAGCCACCGTCGACCGGCAGGATGGTCCCGGAGACATAGCGCGCGGCGTCCGACGCCAGGAACACAGCGGCGCCCGCGATGTCCTCCGCCGTTCCCCACCGCCCCGCCGGGATCCGCTCCAGGATCGCGCGGGACCGGTCGGGGTCGTCCTGAAGCGCCTGGGTGTTGTCGGTCGCGATGTAGCCCGGGGCGATGCCGTTGACGGTCACACCGCGTCCTGCCCACTCGTTGGAGAGCGCCCGGATCAGGCCCGCCACGCCGGACTTGGCCGCCGCGTAGCCCGGCACGTTGATCCCGCCCTGGAACGAGAGCAGCGAGGCGGTGAAGACGATGCGTCCGTGCCGTGCCTCCAGCATCCGCCGCCCGAGAACCTGGCTGAGCACGAACGTGCTGGTGAGGTCGACTTCGAGCACTTCGTCGAACCATTCCACGGGGTGCTCGGCGGCGGGAGCGCGGCGGATGGTGCCGGCGTTGTTGACCAGGATGTCCACCGGGCGCTCGCCTGCGGCGAGTTCCTCCGCGAACCCGGTCACCTGCCGCCGGTCCGTGAAGTCGACGCGGTGTCCCGAGAACTCACGGCCGAGCCGGCGCACGCGGTCGCCGATCGCCGATGACGCCGGATCGAGGGAGTCGGAGACTCCGACGATGTCGGCACCGGCAGCCGCCAGGGCCTCGGCGACGGCGAACCCGATGCCACGCTTGGCCCCCGTCACGACAGCGAGGCGCCCGGTCAGGTCGAACGGGTTCATGACGCGCTCACCTCGACGAGCAGCTTCATCGCCTGCCCGGCCTCGAGGACACCGAAGGCCGCTTCGACCTCCCTCAGGGGCACGATGCCCGTGATGAGCTTCTCGGCCGGGATGGCGCCCTCGGCCAGGAGCTCGATGGCGCGCTCGAAGTCGTGGCGCTGGTAGACCCGCGCACCGAGCAACCTCAGCTCCCGCCAGAACACGCGGTGCAGGTCGACGGGCCGCGGTTGCGAGTGGATGGCCACCACCACGAGCGTGCCACGGACCTTCGCCAGGCCGGTGGCGCCGAGCACGGCCGCGGCCGAGCCGGAGACTTCGAACACGACGTCCGCTCCGGCGCCGTCCGTCCACTCCTCCACCCAGGCGACCTGGTCGACCGACGAGGGGTCCAGCGTCGTCAGCCCCATCTCCTCGGCGGCTGCCCGCCGGGTCGG
Source organism: Streptomyces sp. NPDC006207 (assembly GCF_040613835.1). Lineage (NCBI taxonomy): Bacteria > Bacillati > Actinomycetota > Actinomycetes > Kitasatosporales > Streptomycetaceae > Streptomyces > Streptomyces sp. NPDC006207. The sequence continues at coordinate 168,022 of NZ_JBEXSX010000006.1, forward strand.
GTCGATCTCGGCGATCACGACCTCGGCACCGAACGCGGCAGCGACGATCGCGATCAGGACGCCGATCGGGCCCGCACCGACAACGAACGCCTTGTCGCCCGGGCCGAGTTCCGAACGCCGTACGTCGTGTACCGCCACCGCCACGGGCTCGACGAGCGCGGCGTCCCGCAGCGAGATCCCCGCGGGCAGCCGCACGAGTGTCGACGCCGGTACGTTCCAGTACTCCTGGAGGGCTCCGGGGCTGTCGATGCCGATGAAGTCCAGGTTCTGGCATATGTGCTCGTTCCCCGCACGGCAGGCCGGACAAGTGCCGTCCCAGGCCAGCGGCATGACCGTCACCGCATCACCCACCGACCAGCCCTCCACGCCGGGGCCGAGGGCGACGACCGTGCCCGACATCTCGTGTCCGATCGTCGCCGACTCGCCGACCCGACCGTCCATGTCCCCGTGGAACACGTGGAGGTCCGTGCCGCAGATCCCGACGTAGGCCACGGCGACCCGGACCTCCCCCGCACGCGGCTCAGCAGGTTCCCGCTCCTCGACCGTCATCGTGCGCGCGCCTGTGTAACGTGCCGTCAACATGCCGATCGGTTCCTCCTCGCTCTGTCGCGGGCCGCACCGGCCCACAGCCCGCGCAGCCTAACAGTAAACATCATACGTATGCTGTCGCTGTGACATTCGACCCTGTGACCAGCAAGCCACCGACGCGCGACCGCGCATCCACGGAACGGACGCTGCCGACCCGAGGACTGCGAACCGGGCACCAGCTCACGGAGTTGGGCCTGGGCGCAGCCCAGCTCGGCAACCTCTTCACCCAGACGACCGACGACGAGTCGCAACGCGCCGTCGCAGCCGCGGCCGAGGAAGGGATCCGCTACTTCGACACCGCGCCGCACTACGGCCTCGGGCTGTCCGAACGCCGCCTGGGGGAGGCCCTGCACGCGGCCGCCCGGCCGGGTGTGGTCATCTCCTCGAAGGTCGGGCGCCTGCTTGTGGACAGCCCTGACACGAGTCACCTGCTCGACGACGACGGGTTCGTCGTGCCGGCGACGAAGAAGCGGGTCTGGGACTTCAGCCGCGACGGGATCCTTCGTTCCGTGGAGGAGTCACTGGCGCGGCTCGGGACGGACCGGCTCGACATCGCCTACCTGCACGATCCGGACGACCACTGGGAGCAGGCATCGTCGAGCGGGATCGCCGCCCTGGCCGAGCTCCGGGACCAGGGCGTCGTCGGCGCCATCGGCGCCGGCATGAACCAGGCGGCGATGCCGGCCGAGTTCGTGAGGCGGACCGACGTCGACGTGGTGATGGTCGCCGGGCGGTTCACCCTTCTCGACCAATCGGCGCTGGACGACCTGTTGCCCGTCGCCGTCGCCCGCGGTGTCGGCGTCGTCGCGGCGGCGGTCTACAACTCCGGACTGCTGAGCACCAAGGCCGTGGACGGCTCGGCGCCCTACGACTACGGGGCGGCGCCGCGGGCCGTCGTCGAACGCGCCGCCCGCATCGCCGCCGTCTGCGAGCGGCACGGCGTGGAGCTTCCCGAGGCCGCCGTCCAGTACCCGTTGCGCCATCCCGCGGTCGTCTCGGTGGTGACGGGGATGCGCACTCAGGAACACGTGCGAAGCAATGTCGCGCGGTACCGGGCGGTGATCCCGGAGGCGCTGTGGGAGGAGCTGCACGTCACAGGGCTCGTCCCGGACCCGATGCGGACACGCTAGTCCTCCGGGATTCCAAGTCATACGTCACATGAATCTTGTTGCAAACATCATACGTATGCTAACTCTGTGTCGGGCATCAACGCCCCTATCACAGGAAGCGATCGAACATGACATCGACGTCAGACTCGACACGCTCGGTGAGCAGACGATGGAGGCGCAGGGCAGGCGCCCTCGCGGCGCTCGGCGCCGGCGCCCTCATCGCATCAGCGCTCATTCCCCTCCAAGCGCAAGCCGCGCCCCGGACGGAGTACTTCGCAGCGCCGGACGGCAAGGACGCCGGACACTGCAGCCGGTCGCAGCCGTGCTCGCTGGAGCGGGCGCAGCATGTCGTCGGCCCGGCCACCAAGCACGGTGACGTGACCGTCCAGCTTGCCGACGGCACCTACCGGCTTTCCGAGCCCCTCCGGTTCGGACCCGGCGACGACGGCGGCGACCACACCGTCGAATGGGCCGCCGCCCCGGGCGCCCACCCCGTCATCACAGGCGCCTCGAAGGTCACCGGCTGGTCCAAGTCCGGGGCAGGGTCGGGCATCTGGGAGGCGGACACCCCCAGCGGCCTGGACACCCGCCAGCTCTACGTGAACGGCGTGATCGCCCCTCGCGCCGCCATCCGTCTGGCCAACGCGGACGTCACTCCCACCGCGACCGGTCTCACCATCAAGAACCCGGCCCTGAGCTACCTCGCCACGCTCCCCGACCAGGGGCGCATCGAGTTCGAGTCCCTCGGCGACTTCACGAACCGCTACTCGCCGGTCAAGAGCATCAGTGCCACCGAGATCACGATGGCCCAGCCGGCGTGGGACAACAACACCTGGGGCTGGGACACCGTCCAGAACTCGTTCCTGGCCGGTCCGAGCTGGTACCTCGACAACTCGCTGAGCTTCCTGACCCAGGTCGGCCAGTGGTACATAGATCCGAGTGCCGGGAAGCTCTACTACAAGCCGGCGGACGGGGTCGACCCCAGCCGGCTCGACATCGAGCTGCCCCGCATGGAGTCGCTGGTCAGCATCGGCGGGACGTACGACAAGCCGGTGACCGGACTTGCCTTCAAGGGCATCCAGTTTTCCGGAACCTCCTGGCTCGGCCCCTCGACCGACGGGTACGCGGACCAGCAGAACGGCCTCTTCATCAAGGGCGCCTACGACTACCGCCCCGCCGACGCCTTCACCAGCTGCTCGCGCGGCTGCGAGATGTTCGAACGGGCGCGCACCAGCTGGTACCAGGAGCCCGCCGCGGTGCAGGTCTCCGCCGCCAGCCGCATCTCGTTCACCGGCAACACGTTCACCAACCTCGGCCAGTCGGCGCTGGGCATCGGGAACGACGCCAACGCCACGGTGACCGGTGTCGGGCTGGGCGCCGGCGACATCGAGGTGGTCGGCAACCGGTTCACGGAGAACAGCGGCCACGGCGTCGCGGTCGGCGGCGTGCTGCCCGACGCGCACCACCCGAGCGACCCGAGGATGACCAACCACGACATCCTGATATCCGACAACACGATCAATCGCGTGGCGGTCGACTACAAGGACAACAGCGGCATCCTCAGCACCTACGTCACGGGCGCCCGCATCCTGCACAACGAGGTCTCCAACGTCCCCTACGACGGCATCGACACGGGCTACGGCTGGGGCATCAACGACGCCGGGGGCTCGAACGACTACGTCGACCGCGGCTACTACAAGTGGAACACGCAGTACACGACGCCGACGACGCTCAAGGACAACCGCGTCGAGGGCAACCTCGTGCACAACACCAAGGCGCGCTTCGCCGACGGCGGATCGGTCTACAACCTCTCCGCCAGCCCGGGAAGCGTGGTCGCCAGGAACTACCTGTTCAACATCTCGGGAGTCGGCCTCTACCTCGACGAGGGCTCGCGCTCGATGACCTACGAGAACAACGTGGTCCAGGGCGGTTCCTTCCTCTTCACCAACGCGTACAGCCTCCGCAACAACACCAGCGACAACGTCATCCAGAACAACTGGTACAACTCGGGTGGTGCCTCGACGCCGAACGCAGGGGCGCACAACAACCAGCTGATCAACAACGTGAAGGTCACCGGTGCCAACTGGCCCGCGGGCGCACGGGACGTGATCTGCCAGGCGGGTGTCGCGCCGCAGTACCGGACGTCCCTCAACGCGAACCAGTTCGGCTTCAGCGGGTGCGCGGCCGATGCACCGGTCGCACCGGGCCTGCGCACGTCCGGAGGTTCGGCCGTCAGCTCGTACTTCGGCCAGCGCGGCGGCGGATTCGGGATCGCGGCGGCCGGCGCCGACGTGTGGGGCGCCGGCGGTCAGCACGACGACCAGTTCGGCTCGGTCTACCGGTCCGGCTCGATCAACGCCGACTCGAGCGTGTCCACCCGGGTCGTGTCGGTCAACGACGCCAACGCCTGGGCCAAGTCCGGGGTCATGGTCCGCAACGACATGACCAAGGCAGGGAGTTCGCCCGGGTACGCCGTCGTCGCGGTCACCGCCCGCAACGGCGTCGTGTTCGAGTGGGACGCCAACGGCGACGGGTACCTGGACACCGACGCCCGCGCCGGCGTCGACATCTACCGCCCCATCTGGGTGAAGCTCACCCGGTCGGGCACCTCGTTCAGTGCCTCGTACTCCTACGACGGCGCCAACTACGTCCCGATCGGTCAGCCCGTGACGTTGGCCTCCGCGGCGGCGCAGCAGGACGCGGGCATCTTCTCCACGTCCCACGACGTCACGCAGTCAGCGATCAACCAGTTCGACTCCGGCTCCTTCACGGCCGCAACGATGCCGTAGGTGCCGCTCACGGTGGGTCGACGACAGGCGCGGTGAGGTGTTCCGGAGCCCGTCGGCGGGCGCGCACGAGTGGGCCAGAGCACCGAACGTGAACTGTCGTCGGCCATCCGGCCGTGCGGGGCGGGCGTCCGCTCGCCCCGCACGGCCTTCTGGCCCGGTGCGGTGGGCCGCATCGTCCGGTCGTCGGGGGAGGTGCGCGGCCGACTCCACGTCGAGGTTCAGGGTGATGCGGCCGCTGCGCGCCTGCGGCGGAATGGGCATTTCGTACCGTTCGTGCGACGGGGACTCGTGCCGGCCGGTACCAGACACCTTCGTGGCGGCCTCGCGTCGGGCCGGGGTGGAGGCGCCGGTTACGTTCCGCACCCGCCGAGGGGGATACTGGCGGCCATGCGTATCGACTTCGATCCCGAGGCCATGGGCCGGACCCCGTTCTACAAGCTCCTGACCTCGGTGGTCGTCCCGCGCCCCATCGCCTGGGTCTCGACGCTCAGCGAGGCGGGGACGGCCAACCTCGCCCCGCACTCCTTCTTCACCGTCGCCTGCGTCAGCCCGCCGGTCGTGCAGTTCACCTCGGTGGGGCGGAAGGACTCGCTGCGCAACATCGAGGAGACCCGGCAGTTCGTGGTCAACCTCGCGCCCGAGCACCTCTTCGAGCAGATCAACGCCACCGGCACCGACTTCCCCCGCGGCGTCAGCGAGTTCGACGCGGTCGGCATCGCCCGTGAGCCCAGCCGCGCGGTCAAGCCGCCGCGCGTCGCGGCCTCGCCCGTCGCCCTGGAGTGCGAACTGCACAGCACGGTCACCCTCGGCGACTCGACCGTGGTCTTCGGCCGCGTCGTCCACGCCGCCGTCTCCGAGGCCGTGATGTTCGAGGGCCACCCCGACGTGCGCAAGCTCCGTCCGCTGGCCCGCCTCGGCAAGGACGAATGGGGCACGACCGGCGAGGTCCTGGAGATCTCCCGCATCCGCTACGCCGACTGGCCGGGCGTCACCCAGGGCTGAGCGTCGTCCCGCCGTACGTCCGGCCCGGACCGGTCGTCCGGTCCGCGCCGTACGTCCGGTCCGGGCCCGTGGGCGTCACGGACGGCTGCGGCGGCGCAGGGACGGGTCGAGCAGTGCGGGCGGGGTGTCGAACTTCTCGTGCGGGGCGAGGTCGAGACCGGGGGCGACGATCGCGTCGATCGCGTCCAGCACGTCGGCGGAGAGCACGGTGTCCGCGGCGGCGAGGTGTGCCCGCAGGTGGTCCGGTGTGCGGGGGCCGATGATCGCGGCGGTCACGGCGGGGTGCGCCGTCACGAAGCCGAGGGCGAGCTGGACCATGGTCAGGCCGGCCTCGGCCGCGAGTGCGGCCAGCTTCTCGACGGCGTCGAGCCTGGCCCGGTTGGCGGGCAGGGCGGTGTCGAAGCGTTCCGGCAGGAATGTGGAGCGGCTGGTGGTGACCGGCCGGCCCTCGCGGACCGCGCCGGACAGCCAGCCCGAGGCCAGCGGGCTCCACGCCAGCACGCCCAGGCCGTACTCCTCGGTGACGGGCAGCACATGGGTCTCCACGGCGCGCTGCAGGATCGAGTAGCCGGGCTGTTCGGTGACGTACCGGCTCAGGTGGTGCTCGCGGGCGGCCCACTGGGCCTGCACGATGCGGTACGCGGGGAAGGTCGAGGAGCCGAAGTGGCGGATCTTGCCCGCGCGTTGCAGGTCGGTCAGGGCCGACAGGGTCTCCTCGTCGCCGGTGGCCGGGTCCCACCGGTGGACCTGGTAGAGGTCGACGTGGTCGACACCGAGCCGGCGCAGGCTGTCCTCCAGGGCCCTGGCCAGCCAGCGGCGTGAACTGCCGCGCTGGTTGCGCTCGTCGCCCATCGGCATGCCGGCCTTCGTGGCCAGCACGATGTCGTCGCGGCGGCCGGCGAGGGCCTTGCCGACCATCTCCTCCGACTCTCCGGCGCCGTACATGTCGGCGGTGTCGATGACGTTGATCCCGGCCTCGAGGGCGGCGTCGACGAGGGCGGTGGCCTCGTCCTGGGTGGTGCGCCCGATGCTGCCGAAGTTCATCGCGCCGAGCGCGAGGGAACTGACCTGCACGCCGGTGCGGCCGAGGGTGCGGTACTGCATGACCGTGTTCTCCCTTGCGGGTGGGGTGTGGTGGCTGCGTGCGGCGGAAGCGCGCACGGCTTGGTCCCGGGGCGTGCGCCCTGGCATGATGAGCAAACGGAACCTTGTTCCGCTAACGATACGGAACGACGTTCCGGTTGGCAAGGCCGGTCGTGGAAGGAGTGGCGCGGTGATGGAGGACGGCGACAAGGGCACGGGGCGGGCGCCGCGGTCCAAGCGGGCCGACGCCCGGCGCAACGAGGAGACGCTGCTCCAGGCGGCGGCCGCCGCCTTCGTCGCCTCGGGCGTGGAGGCGCCGGTGCGCGACATCGCCGCCAGGGCCGGCGTCGGGACGGGCACGATCTACCGCCACTTCCCGACCCGGGCGGATCTGATCACCGCCGTCTACCGGCACCAGGTCGACGCCTGCGCCGAGGCCGGACCCGCCCTGCTGGCCAGCAGCGCCACCCCGCACGCCGCACTGGCGCGGTGGATCGACCTGTTCGTCGACTTCCTGGTGACCAAGCACGGACTCGCCGCGGTGCTGCAGTCCGACAGCGCCGGCTTCGAGACGCTGCACGCCTCCTTCCTCGACCGCCTCGTGCCCGTGTGCGCCGGGCTGCTCGCCGCCGCCGCCGCGTCCGGCGAGATCCGCTCCGACCTGGAGGCGTACGCGCTCATGCGCGGCGTCGGCAACCTCTGCATCGGCGCGGACAGCGATCCCCGCTACGACGCGCGCCGCCTGGTCGCGCTCCTCGTCGCCGGGCTGCGCCAGGCGGACCAGGCGAACCAGGCGGACTGACCCGCCGTCAGGCGAGGCCGGCCCGGTACACCACCAGGGCGATCTGGACCCGGTTGTTCAGATCGAGCTTGGTGAGGATGTGGGACACATGTGCCTTCACCGTGGGGACGCTCATGTACAGCGACGCCGAGATCTCGGCGTTGGTCCTGCCCTGTGCCACGGCGAGCGCCACCTCCCGCTCCCGCTCCCCCAGGAGGCCGAGCAGCCGCTCCGCCTCGCCCCGGTCGTCGGGGCGCGCGGCGGTGCCCCCGCCACCGGCGGCGGTGACGGCGCCGATGAGCTGTTTGACGGCGGCCGGTGACAGGACCGGTTCGCCCGCCACGACGTTCCGCACCGCGGCGACGATCTGGGCGGGGGGCGTGTGCTTGAGGACGTAGCCCGCCGCCCCGGCCCGCAACGCCTCCAGGACGTAGCCGTCCGTGGTGAACGTGGTCAGGATCAGCACCTCGGGCGGCCGGGGCCTGCGCCGCAGTTCGGCCGTGGCGCTCAGGCCGTCCATCCGTGGCATGCGGATGTCCATCAGGACGAGGTCGGGCCGGTGCGCGTCGACCAGCGGCAGGACCTCCGTACCGTCCGCGGCCTCGGCGACCACCTCGACGTCCTGTGCCCCGGACAGCATCATGCGCAGGCCGGAGCGCACCAGCGGGTCGTCGTCCACGATCAGGACGCGGGTCACCTGGTCCATGGCAGCCAGATCTCCAGGGCGAAGTCGGTGGGGGTGAAGGTACGGCGCATGCTGCCGCCGGCCAGGACCGCCCTTTCGTTCATCCCGACCAGGCCCTGGCCGGCGCCTTCGGGACGTGCGGCGCGTTCCTGCGGCACCGGGTTGCGGGCCGTGACGGTCAGCCCCTCGCGGGCCCCGCCGGTCAGCGACAGCCGCAGCGGGCCGTCCGGAGCGTGCTTGCGGTGGTTGGTGAGGGCTTCCTGCAGGATGCGGTACGCGGCCCGGCTCGTGGTGGGGTCCATGGTGGCCAGGTCCTCCGTGTCCCGGTGCACCTCGACGGTCGCGCCGGTCGCGCGCGACTCCTCGACCAGCCGGTCCATGTCGGCCACGGCGGGCTGCGGGGGCTCGGTGTGCGCATGGACCGTGGGGGTGCGCAGGACGCGCAGCACGTCCTGGAGGTCCTCCAGGGCCTGTCCGGCGCTCTGCCGGATGACACCGGCCGCCTCCGCGACCTGGGCGGGCGACGCCGTGGGATGGAACTCCAGCGCCCCCGCGTGCACGCTGAGCAGGGTCAGCCGGTGGGCCAGCACGTCGTGCATCTCCCGGGCGATCTCCTCCCGGGCGTGCTGCCGGGCCTGCTCGGCGCGCAGGTCCGCCTCCCGCTCCGCCCGTGCGGCCCTCTCCCGTACTCCGGCGACGTACAGGCCCCAGCCGACGGCACCGCCCACGAACGCCACGGCCGACACGGCCGTGGCGGAGGTGAGGGGCCCGGTGTACGAGGTCGCGGAGAACTGCGCCGGCACGGGCAGCAGGGCCACGCCGGTGACCCGGAGCGTGGTGCGCAGGGGGCGGGTGGCGGCCACGGTGAACAGCGCCACCAGCAGCGGTACGACCACGGGCCAGACGACCGACAGCGCCACGAGGACCAGGGCCAGCGCCACCGGGTGACGCCTGCGCCAGAACAGGGCCGCGCAGGCCAGCAGCGGGATCAGCGCCGTCTGGGACGGCCGCCAGGAGATCGGCAGCAGCGAGGTGAGCAAGGCACCGCTGGACAGCTGCGGGTACACGTGCAGACCCGACTGCTGGACCCGCACGACGAAAACCGTCAGCCCGGCGGCCGCGACCACCACGCCCGCGTCCATGAGCCGCGGGTGCCCGAGCAGGGCCTGTCTCACATCGATCACGCACGCAACCGTAAACGCCGTCCCCGGTCCGCATCAAAACATACGGGCCCCCTTGATAGACTTCTATACCAAAGTATGGGGACGCCCGGTGTGCATCGTTCCTTCGGACGGAAAAGGCGCGTACCCGCAGTCGAATTCCCGGGTTCCCCGCGGTCCGTACCTTTCCGGTCATGAATCCCAGGAAATTCCCCCGACGTTTCACCCGGGCCGGAGTCCCCGCCGCACCGCGGCCGGTGACCCGGGTCGCCGTCGTACTGGCCGGCGTCGCCTCCATCGCCGTGACCAGCGGATGCAGCACCCTCCCCGGAGTGACGTCACCGGCCGACGCACGCGCCGCCGCCCAGCGCGCGGCCCGGGCCGGCAGCCACCGCCCCGCCCCCGACTGCACCGTCGAGAAATGCGTGGCGCTCACCTTCGACGGAGGGCCCGGCGCCACCACGCCGAAACTGCTGGACATTCTCGCGGAGAAGACGGTCCGCGCCACGTTCTTCGTCCAGGGGAAAGGCCACACGGACACCTATCCGCAGACCCTGCGGCGCATGGCGCGCGATGGCCACGAAATAGGCAACCACACCTGGTCGCACAAGGTGCTCACGGAACTGGACGCGCGGCAGGTGAGCGACGAACTGACCCCGGTCCAGAACGACGTCCGCAGGATCACCGGACACGCCCCCACCCTGATGCGCCCACCGCAGGGCCGCACCGACGACGACATCTCGGCGGTCATGCGGGAACTCGGCCTGGCCCAGGTGCTGTGGAGCGTCACCGCGAAGGACTACGCCACGACCGACACCGCGCTGATCACCCGGCGGGTCCTGGACCAGACGAAGCGCGACGGGATCATCCTCCTCCACGACCGCTACCGGGGCACGATCCCCGCCGTCCCCGGGATCGTCGACGCCCTGCGCCGCCGGGGCTACGTCCTCGTGACCGTCTCCGAGCTGATGGCTCCCGCCGTACCGCGCCCCGGCACGGTCTACCGGCCGTGACGGTGGCCCTGGCGTCTGCGGCCCCGGCCGCGCCCCCGCCCCGCCCGGAGGGTCAGCGCTTGCGGCGGGTGCGGGCGGCGACGACGACGGCGGCGAGGCCGGTGACCGCGATGAAGCCCATCGCGACGAGGAAGACCGGTGACGTCGGCGTCGCGGCGCGGCTGCCGGCGATGACGTAGGCCGCCGTGTTGGGCACGCTTCCCAGCGCCGTGGCCAGCAGGAAGGGCGCGAGGCGCATCCGCGAGACCGCCGCGCTGTAGTTGGCCGCCGCGAACGGCACCCCGGGGAAGAGCCGCATCGCCAGCATCGTGCGGAAACCGTGCTCGCTGAGCTGGCGGTCCGCGGCGAGCAGCACCCGGCCGCGGAGCAGCGGGCGCAGCGCGTCCCGCCCGAGGAGGCGGCCGAGGACGAAGGCGAGGCCGGCACCGAGCACCGTGCCGGCGAGGGCCGCGGGCACTCCCGCCTGGGCACCGAAGAGCGCTCCCGCGCCGACGTTGAGCAGGGGGCGCGGTACGAAGGCGAGGGCGCAGAGCCCGTAGCCGGCGGCGAAGAGCACCACGGCCGCGGCGCCCGTGAGTTGCGCGGGCCAGCCGTGCGCGAGCAGCCGCTGGGGCTCCCACACCAGCACCGAGGCCGCGGCCCCGGACAGGAGGACGACCAGCAGCGCCAGCCGCGCCCACGACGCCGGTCGCGAACGCGGTCGGGAGAGGACGGTGACCTCGGACATCCCGCGAGCCTAGCGGAGGAGGATGTCGCTCCGGTGCCGCCGCGTACCGTAGGGCCATGGCCCCTCCCGCCCCGGTCCTGCCGGACAGCGCCCTCGCGGACCTCGTGCTGCCCCGGCTGAGCTCGGCGTACGGTGCCGCCGCCGACCCGGTGCGGGCCGCCTCGGCGGCGGCGTACATGCGGGACGCGTTCCCGTTCCTCGGTATCGCCACGCCGGCCCGGCGTACCCTGTCCCGCGCCGTGCTCGCGGGCACGCCGCGCCCGGACGAGGGGGACTGCACGGCCGTCGCCCTGCGTTGCTGGGCGCTCCCCGAACGGGAGTACCGCTACTTCGCCGTGGACTACCTGCGCCGTCATGTGGGGCGCTGCTCACCGGACTTCCTCGGCACGGCCCGGCACCTGATCACGACGGAGCCGTGGTGGGACACCGTCGACCTGCTCGCCGCGCACGTCGTCGGACGGCTCGTGGCCGCCGGCCCCGCCCTGGTGGACGTGATGGACGAGTGGATCACCGGCGACGACCTCTGGCTCGCCCGCACCGCGCTGCTGCACCAGTTGACGTACAAGGCGGACACCGACCCCGCCCGGCTGTTCCGCTACTGCCTGCGTCAGGCGGACCACCGGGACTTCTTCATCCGCAAGGCGATCGGCTGGGCACTGCGCGCGTACGCCCGCACCGATCCCGGCGCCGTGCGGGCGTTCCTCGCGGAGTCGGGGGAGCGGCTGTCGCCGCTGTCGGTACGAGAGGCGGGGAAGCACCTGTGAGCGGGGGCGACGGGCGCGGCCGGGTGCGCCGCAGCTACGACACCGTGGCCGAGGAGTACCGGGAGCGCATCGGGACCGAGTTGGCGTACAAGCCGCTGGACCGGGCCCTGCTGGCGGCCCTCGCCGAGCAGACCGCGGACGGCGCGCCCGTGGCGGACCTGGGGTGCGGCCCCGGCCACGTCACGGCGTGGCTCGCGGCGCGCGGGGCGCGGACCGTGGGCATCGACCTGTCGCCGGGAATGGTCGCGCTCGCCCGCCGCGAGCACCCCGGGGCCGAGTTCCGCGAGGGCGACCTGCTCCGCCTCCCTGCGGCGGACGGCGAGTTCGGGGCGGTCGTCGCGCTCTACGCGGTGGTCCATCTGACGCCCGGTGAACTGCGGGCGGCGTTCGGCGAGATGCGGCGCGTGCTGCGCCCTTCCGGGCGGGTGCTCGTGGCCTTCCACGTCGGGACGGAGATCCGGCACGTGACGCAGTGGTGGGGGCACGAGGTCGACGTCGACTTCCACTTCCACGACCCCGGGACGGTCACCGAGGCGCTGACCGACGCCGGGTTCGAGGTGGAGGCGCGGCTGGAGCGGGCCCCCTACCCGCAGGAGACGGAGACCCGGCGCGCCTACGTCCTCGCCCGCGTCGGCGGGGCGTGAGGCGGGCCGCCGGAAAATCGTTCGACCGACGGCCATGCCGTACCCGATCATCGACGGCATGTCCCGGTACGCCTTCAGCGCAGATACGTCCGCAGTCGCGGACGCGCTGCAGGCTGCCCCGGCACAGGCTTTCTCGGCCAACGCGTTCGGCGGCGCCCGAATCTGACCCTTCCCGGACAGTCCGGCGGACCCCGCAGGGGGAGGGTCGGCACGGTCCAGGGGTCCCGCACGCGAGGCGATGAATCGACTTACCGAGGAAGCAACATGCCCAAGCAGGCGTACGTGCGCACCAAGCCGCACCTCAACATCGGGACGATGGGTCACGTCGACCACGGCAAGACCACGCTGACCGCCGCCATCACGAAGGTGCTCAGCGCCCGCGGCTCCGCCGCGTTCGTGCCGTTCGACCGGATCGACAAGGCCCCGGAGGAGGCCGCTCGGGGGATCACGATCACCATCGCGCACGTCGAGTACGAGACGGACACGCGGCACTACGCGCACGTCGACATGCCCGGTCACGCCGACTACGTGAAGAACATGATCACGGGCGCGGCCCAGCTCGACGGGGCGATCCTCGTCGTCTCCGCCCTCGACGGCGTCATGCCGCAGACCGCCGAGCACGTGCTGCTCGCCCGCCAGGTCGGCGTCGAGCACATCGTGGTGGCGCTCAACAAGGCCGACGCCGGCGACCCCGAACTCACCGACCTGGTCGAGCTGGAGGTGCGCGAGCTGCTGTCCGCCCAGGGCTACCCCGGCGACACGCTGCCCGTCGTCCGGGTGTCGGGCTTGCGGGCGCTGGAGGGCGACCCGCGATGGACGTCGGCGATCGAGGCGCTGCTCGACGCGGTCGACACCCACGTGCCGATGCCGCACCGCTACACCGACGCACCCTTCCTGCTGCCGGTGGAGAACGTGCTGACCATCACCGGGCGCGGCACGGTCGTCACCGGCGCGGTGGAGCGGGGCACGGTCCGCGTCGGCGACCGCGTGGAGGTGCTCGGCGCGGGGACGGCGAGCGTGGTGACGGGTCTGGAGACCTTCGGCAAGCCGATGGACGAGGCCCAGGCGGGCGACAACGTGGCGCTGCTGCTGCGTGGGGTGGCCCGGGACGTGGTCCGGCGGGGCCACGTGGTGGCCGCGCCGGGCAGCGTCACGCCGAGCCGCCGGTTCCGGGCGCGGGTCTACCTGCTGCCGGCCGCCGAGGGCGGGCGGCGCACCGGGATCGCCAGCGGCTACCGGCCGCAGTTCTACGTCCGCACCGCCGACGTCGTCGGCGACGTGGACCTGGGCGAGGTGGGGGCGGCCCTGCCGGGGGCGACCGTCGACATGACGGTCGAGCTGGGCCGGCCGGTGCCGTTGGAGCCGGGGCTCGGCTTCGCGATCCGTGAGGGCGGCCGCACCGTCGGCGCGGGCACCGTCACGGCGCTCGCCGAGTGAGCGCGGGGGTCCGGGGGTTCCGCCCCCGGGCCCTGTCGTGTGCTGGGACAATTGCGGCGTGGAGGACGACGGACGCATACCCGTGACCCAGGACGTGGACTTCGGCGCGGCCAGGCTGCTGCCGGACGTGGACCGGCCCGCGGGCTGGCTGCTCACGGTCGACGGGGCCCCTCAGTCGTACGTGGACCTGGACGACCCCACCTACCTGGAGTTCGAGTACGCGCGGCGCCTGGCCTACGTGCTGGACGAGGCCGCGCCCGAGGGCGCGCCGCTGGACGTCGTCCACCTGGGCGGCGGCGCCCTGACGCTGCCCCGCTACACCGCCGCGACGCGGCCCGGTTCGCGGCAGCGGGTCGTGGAGGCCGACCGGGCGCTCGCCGCGCTGGTCGCCGCCCGGCTCCCGCTCGGGCGTGGCGGTGACGGCGTGGCGATCACGACGGACGACGCCCGTGCATGGCTCGAGGCCGCCCCGGACGCTTCGGCGGACGTCGTCGTGGCGGACGTCTTCGGCGGTTCGCGGGTGCCGGCGCACCTGACCTCGTACGAGTTCGTCACCGAGACGGCCCGCGTGCTGCGTCCCGGCGGGGTGTACCTGGCGAACCTCGCCGACTCGGCGCCCTTCGACTTCCTGCGGCCGCAGATCGCGGGCCTGCGCGAGCTGTTCGGCCAGGTGTGCCTGATCGCCGAGCCCGGGGTGCTGCGGGGCCGCCGCTTCGGCAACGCCGTGCTGGCCGCGAGCCGCGCCCCGCTGCCGGTGGACCGGATCGCGCGGCGTACCGCGTCCGACGTCTTCCCCGCCCGCGTGGTGGCCGGCGACGCTCTGGAGGTGTTCGGACGGGGGGCGCGGCCGGTCTACGACAAGGACGCGGTGCCCTCGCCGATCCCGCCCGAGGGTTCCTTCGGCGTCGGCTGACCGCCCCGCGCGACCGTCCGCCCGCCCTCGGGGTCGTCCACGCGCCGCAGCCGCCGCACCTCGGGGAGGGTGAGCACCGCGCCCGTGAGCAGCACCGTCAGCCCCGCGCAGCCCCACAGCGCCCCGTTCAGGCCGAAGGCGTCCGCGGCCGGGCCCGCGAGCGCCGTGCCGATCGGCATCATGGAGACCGAGCCGAACCAGTCGTAGGCCGCGACGCGGGAGAGCTTGTCCTCGGGGATCTCCTGGTGCAGCGCCATCATCCAGGCCACGCCGAACACCTCGATCGACAGGCCGGCGACGAGCATCGCGCAGGCCAGCAGCGGCACCGGGAGCGCCAGGGCCAGCGCGGCGGCGGGCAGCGAGAACGGGAAGACGCAGAGCACCCCGGCGAGCAGGATGCGGCGCGGCCGCCAGCGCAGCATCAGCAGCCCGCCCAGCAGGTTCCCGACGCCGAACGCGGCCAGGGCCGCGCCCCACGGCCCGGCGCCGCCGAGGTGCTCCCGGGCCACGAGCGGCCCGTACACCGCGTCGGCGGCCGTGAACACGGCGTTGACGACCGAGAACTGCACCACGATGCCCCACAGCCAGCGCCGTGAGACGAACTCCCGCCAGCCGTCGCGCAGATCGCCCAGCAGACCGCCGCGCAGACCGCCGCCGCGCCGCTCCGCGCGGTCGCGCAGCGTCGCCGGGGACACCCGCAGCAGCGCGCGCAGCCCCGCCGCGACCGCGAAGCACGTCGCGTCCACCGCGAGGACCCAGCCCGGTCCGGCGAGGGCGACCAGTGCCCCGGCGAGCGCGGCGCCGCCGACGTTCGCCCCGTTGACGCCGAGCCGGAACACCGCGAAGGCGCGGCCCGCGTGGGCGGAGTCGACGGTCGAGAGCAGCATCCCCTCGTTGGCGGGGGCGAAGAAGGCCTGCCCGGTGCCGCCCAGCGCGGAGAGCACGGCCATGTGCCAGATCTCGGCCCGGCCGGTCAGCACCAGGACCGCGAACAGGCCCTGCGAGACCGTGTTCAGGCAGTTGGCGGCGACCATGACCCGGTGCCGCGGCAGCCGGTCCGCGACCGCGCCCCCGATGAGCAGGAAGACGACCAGGGGTACCGTCCGCGCTGCGGCGACCAGTCCGATCTCCGTACCGCCGCCGCCGGTCTGCAGGACCGCGAACGCCGACGCGACGACGGCGCCCGAGGCGCCGAGCCCGGTCACGAAGGCGGAGGCGGCGAGGAGCCGGAAGTTGCGGCCGGCCCAGTCCGGGAAGCGCGGCCGGTGGGGAACGTGGCGTTTCACCCGGGGACTATCGTCGCTGGGCCGTTTCCTTGGCAAACCCATTTCCGGCCGACAGCCGGGCCGGGCCGGGCCCGAGCCGGCCGGATCGGGCTACGGCCTCGCCCTCGCCCTCAGCCGACCAGCCGGACGCTGTCGCGGACCTTGGCCACCGTCCCGGCGTCGACCGCGCCCGCGTAGCCGCTGTCCACGACCAGCAGCCAGGAGCGGACCTCCTTGTCCTTGCCGAGGAAGGTGAAGCTGTACGAGGTGCCGTCGGCCGCGCACGAGCCCTTCATCCCGGTCGCGCGCGTGGAGGCGATCCAGCCGGGCACGCCCTGGGCGTTGGTGTAGGCGCGGGGGGCCGCCTCGGTCAGCTTGGTGCGGCCCTCCTTGTTGTACTTGCCGTACGCCCAGTTGTAGGCCTCGTTGGCGGCCTCGGACTTCAGGCTCTTGGCGCCCTTGCCGCCCTTCACGCCCGCCAGGCCGCGCTCGTCGGTGCCGCACCACTTCTCGTCGAGGACGGCCGCGCCCCCGGTGACGACGCGGTTGTCGTCCCACTCGTAGCCGATGAGCAGGCCCTGCGGCTTGACCGTCCAGCCCTTGGGGACGTCGTAGGCGACGCCCATGTCACTGCGCACGACGGTCTGCCAGCCGGGGACCACGGGCTTGATCGTGTCCTCGCCCGGGTTGCCGCGGGCGTCGTCCGGGCCCGGGCCCTGCTCACCCCCCTCGCCCTCCTCGCTCCCCGACGCGGAGGGCGAGGGGGCGGGGGAGTCCGGGGCGCTTTCCGAGGCGACCGGCGAGCGGCTGCCGGACGGGCCGGCCTGCGGGCCCTTGTCGTCGCCGGTGAGCTTCACCGCGACCAGGACACCGGCGGCGACCACCGCGACCGCGGCCACCACCGACACCGCGACCACCGCGCCCCGCCGCCCCCCGGGCGGCTTCGGCCCACCCGGCACCGGCCCCGGCGGGGGCCCCCACAGCTGCGGAGGCTGCTGGTAGGCCGGGTGCTGCTGCGGCTGGTACGGGGCGGGCTGCTGCTGCCCCCACTGGGGCTGGTTCTGTGGGGGCTGCTGCGGATACTGCGGTTCCCCCGGCTGCTGCTGTCCTGGCCACATGGCTGGAAACACTAGGGGTTGTGCGGCCGCGGTTCCATGGAAGCGATGATTACCTGCTGGTAACATCCGGCCATGTCCGAGAACCAGCCCCAGATAGGCGAGCTCATGGCGGCCACCGTGCCGATGGCCGCCACCCTCAGCATCGAGTTCCTGGAGACCACCGCCGAGCGCGCCGTGGTCCGCCTCCCCGACCAGCCCGCCTACCACAACCATGTCGGCGGCCCCCACGCCGGCGCGATGTTCACCCTCGCCGAGACCGCCAGCGGCGCCGTCGTCCTGGCCGCCTTCGCCGACCAGCTCTCCCGCGCCGTCCCCCTCGCCGTCCGCGCCGAGATCGGCTACAAGAAGCTCGCCATGGGCCCGGTCACTGCCACCGCCCAGCTCGGCCGCCCCGCCGCCGACGTCATCGCCGACCTCGACAAGGGCGAGCGCCCCGAGTTCCCCGTCACCGTCGCCCTCGCACGCGAGGACGGCGCCGTCACGGGCGAGATGACCATCGTGTGGACCCTCCGCCCCAACTCCTGAGCGACGCCCGGGTGCCGCACCCCGGTGCCCGACCGGGCGCCGGGACGGGCATCGCGAATCCGTTGCGAACTCGCCCGCCCCGCACGCGCAACTCCCCTGTTGACGCCGGACGCGTCCGGTTCCAAGATCGTGGCTTCTGCGGTCTTCGTGCGGCCGGAGCGGTTCCGGTTCCATGTCCCGGCTCAGGCCACACGGGGTCACGGAGCGACCCGAGAGCCTGGAGGGCTGCCCCCATGTCGTACCTGATCGTCGGCTTCGTCAGCCTGTACGGCGGCGTCCGGGCACTGTGGCTCCGACGGCGGCAACTGGGCCCCGAGGCGGCGCGGTCCTCGTCGGTGATCCTGCGGCCGGGGGTGCTGGCCGTCCTCGCGGGTCTCGCTCTCGCCTGCGGGGTGTTCCTGCTGGCCGACGGGATCCTCGTCATGGCGCAGGGCTGAGCCCGCGGGGTCCGGCCCGCGGCGACACGCTGATGCCCACGTCGGATACGCTGCAACGACGTGCGCGCACCGGCGCGCCGACCGACATCCGACCGCCCTAGGGGGAGGAAGCGGCCTTGCACGTCCAGGAGTGGCTCGGCACGATCCCGCCGGTGAGCGTCTACCTGCTGGTGGGCCTCGTGATCGGCCTGGAGAGCCTGGGCATCCCGCTGCCGGGCGAGATCATCCTCGTCAGCTCGGCCCTGCTCGCCTCCCAGGGGCACGTGGACCCGTGGGTGGTCGGTGTCTGCGCCTCGGCGGGGGCGATCGTGGGCGACTCGATCGGCTACGCCATCGGCCGGCGCGGCGGGCGGCCGATGCTGGACCGGCTGGGGCGGCGCTTCCCCAAGCACTTCTCGCCGGCGCACATCGCGGCCGCCGAGGCGTCGTTCACGCGCTGGGGCATGTGGGCGGTGTTCTTCGGGCGCTTCGTGGCGCTGCTGCGGATCTTCGCCGGCCCGCTGTCGGGCGTGCTGAAGATGCCGTACTGGAAGTTCCTGGTCGCCAACGTCCTCGGCGGCATCGTGTGGGCGGGCGGCACCACGGCCGTCATCTACTACGTGGGCATCGTGGCCGAGCCGTGGCTCAAGCGCTTCTCCTGGATCGGCCTGGCGGCCGCCGTGCTGATCGGCCTCGGCTCGTTCCTCGTCGTGCGGCGCCGTGCCAAGGCCGCGGCGAAGGCCCACGAGGCCGCGCCGGAGGCGGACGCCGTGGCGGCGGCCGCCGACTGAGCGGTCGGCCCCGGGGCGGTCAGTCCCGGGCGAAGGCGGCCCGGTGGGCGTCGGCGAGCTGGACGTAGTGCTCGGCGTTGATCCGGACCATCTCGCGCTCCTCGGTGGTCAGCTCACGGCGCACCTTCGCCGGTACGCCCGCCACCAGCGACCCCGGGAGCACCCGCATGCCCTGGGGGACGAGCGCACCCGCCGCGACGAGCGAGCCGTGCCGATGTGGGCGCCGTTGAGGACCGTGGCGCCCATGCCGATTAGCACGTCGTCCTCGACGACGCAGCCGTGCAGCACAGCGTTGTGGCCCACCGTGACGCCCGCGCCGATCACCGCGGGGAACCCGGGGTCGGCGTGGACCGTGGAGTTGTCCTGGACGTTGCTGCCCTCGCCGACGCTGATCGACTCGCAGTCGCCGCGCAGCACCGTGTGGTACCAGACGCTCGCGCCGGCGGCCAGCGTCACGTCGCCCAGCACCACCGAGGTCGGCGCGGTGAAGGCGGCGGGGTCCAGGTGGGGCGTACGCCCGGCGACGTCCGCGATCAAGGCTCTCTCCGTCATGGGGATCACCGTAGTCCGGTGATTGCGCCCCTCGCGTGGCGGGTAGCGCGTACTGCGTGCTGAAGTTCTCCGACGAAGTGATCATCGCGCTGGAAACCGGTGCCCCGGTCGTCGCCCTCGAGTCGACGATCATCTCCCACGGCCTGCCCCGTCCCCGCAACCACGAGGTGGCGCTGGAGCTGGAGGCCGCCGTGCGCGAGGCCGGCGCCGTCCCCGCGACGATCGCGGTGCTGGACGGCGTGCCGTGCATCGGGCTCGACGGGAAGGGCCTGGAGCGCATCGCCGGCGACGAGGGGATGCGCAAGCTCGGCCACCGCGACCTGCCCGTCGCGGTCGCCACCGGCGCCAGCGGCGCCACCACCGTCTCCGCCACGGCCTTCCTCGCCGCCCGCGCCGGGCTGCGCGTCTTCGCGACCGGCGGACTGGGCGGCGTGCACCGGGGCTGGACCGAGGAGCAGGACGAATCCGCCGACCTGAGGCTGCTCGCGGGCACCAGGATCACCGTCGTGTGCGCCGGGGTGAAGTCGATCCTCGACGTGCCCGCCACCCTGCAGCGCCTGGAGACCCTCGGCGTCACCATCGTGGGCTATGGGACGAGCGAGTTCCCCGGCTTCTACCTCAGCGGCTCCGGGCAGCCCGTGGACTGGACGGTCGGCACGCCCGACGAGGCCGCCTGCGTCATGGCCGCCCAGGACGACCTCGACGGGCCGCCGTCCGCCGTGATCCTCGCCAACCCCGTGCCGGAGCACGAGCAACTCGACCCGGCCCTGCACGACCGCGTGCTGGCGCAGGCGCTGGCGGCCGCCGAACGCGAGGGCGTCACGGGGCAGGCCGTCACGCCGTTCCTCCTCGGTCACCTCGTCGAGCACACCGGCGGGGCCAGCCTGGAGGCGAACCTCGCCGCCGTGCGCGGCAACGTCCGCCTCGCCGCGCGGGTCGCCGTCGCGTGGACGGAACGCGGCGCACATCACATCTGATCGCCCGGCCGCGCCGCGGCGCCCTCGGTACGGTGAGCGGGTGCCGAAAAACGAGAACCTGTTCTCCTCCGCGGCGGCCTGGCGTCGCCGGGCCGTCTCGCGTCTGGTGCACCGCGGCTGGCGGTGGGTCCAGGACGCGGGTGCCGTCTCGGCCGAGCGCCCCGGGCCCTTGCGCTTCGGCCGGATCGGCGCGGGCACCCGGCTGGCGTTCCCGCAGGGGACGGTCTTCGGCGAGCGGTGGATCCACCTCGGCGAGTGCTGCATCATCGGCGAACAGGTCACGCTGACGGCCGGGATGATGCCCGGCCTCGACCTCGGCCCCGACCCCGTCGTCCGGCTCGGCAACGGCGTCGTCCTCGGCCGCGGCAGCCACGTGATCGCCTCCCGGCCGGTCGTGTTCGGCGACGACGTCTACTGCGGGCCGTACGTCTACGTGACGAGCGACAACCACTCCTACGACGACCCGCACGAGCCCATCGGCCGCCAGTGGCCGCGCTCGGCGCCCGTCGAGATCGGCTCGGGGAGCTGGCTCGGCGCGGGCGCGGTGGTCCTGCCGGGGGCGCGGATCGGGCGGAACGTCGTCGTCGCGGCGGGGGCGATCGTGCGGGGCGAGGTCCCCGACCACTCGGTGGTGGCGGGCGCGCCGGCGCGGGTCGTCCGGCGCTGGACGCCCGAGCGGGGGTGGGAGCCGCCGCTGCGGACGCCCGCCCCGGTGCCGGTGCCCGCCGGCGCGACCCACCAGCAGCTGGCCGCGCTCGCGGGGCTCGACCCGGAACTCCTCGCGGGATTGGAGGAGAAGCTGGCCTCCGAGGCGTGACCGGTCCGGGCGTGCGCGGCGCCTCTTGCCGAAACGGCACGGAACGTTGCCTCCACCGGCGGCCGGAGTGATCGTGCCGCCATGGACGAGAACAAGAGCGGCATCGGCGGGAACGGCATCGAGGCACCGGGCGGCGTGTGGGACGTCGTGGTCGTCGGGGGAGGCGCCGCCGGTCTGTCCGGCGCGCTGACCCTGGCACGGGTGCGGCGGTCGGTGCTGGTGATCGACGCGGGCGAGCCCCGCAACGCCCCGGCCGCCGCGGCACACGGACTGCTGGGACGCGACGGCATCGCCCCCCTGGAACTGCTGCGGAGGGGGCGGGAGGAGGTCGCATCCTACGGCGGCCGCGTCGTCGCCGGAAGCGTCACGGCGATCCACCGCGACGGTGGCCGCTTCGGGGTCGAGTGCGCGGACGGACGGCGGACGGCGGCCCGGCGGGTCCTGGTGACCTCGGGCCTGGTCGACGAACTCCCGGACGTGCCGGGCCTGGTGGAGCGATGGGGCAGGGACGTGGTGCACTGCGTGTTCTGCCACGGCTGGGAGGTCCGGGACACCGCGGTCGGGGTGCTTGGCAGCTTCCACCAGGCCCTGCTGTTCCGGCAGTTGTCCGAGGACGTGACACTGTTCCTGCACTCCGGCACGAATCTGACGGACGATCAGTGGGAACAGCTCGCCGGGCTGCGCGTCGGCGTCGTCGAGGGCGCCGTGACCGGTCTGGAGACCGACGACGCGGACCGGCTGGCGGGGGTGCGCCTCGCCTCCGGGCAGGTGATACCGGTCCGCGTGCTCGCGGTCGCCCCTCGCTTCACGGCACGGGCGTCCTTCCTCGGCGGTCTCGGCCTGGCCGTGCGGGAGCATCCGGCGGGCTTCGGGGAGCAACTCGCGGTGGATGCCTCCGGCTTCACCGGCGTCGACGGCGTGTGGGCCGCGGGGAACGTCGGCGACCTGATGGCGGGCGTTCCGGCTGCGGCGGCGGCCGGGACGACCGCGGCCGCCGCGATCGTCATGGACCTGCTGACGGACGACGCCCGTGCGGCCGCCCGGGCCCGGCGGCCCGCCGGCACCGGGGTTTTCAGCGGGCGGACGGAGGCGGAGGTCACGCGGCGCGTGCTCGGGGTGCGCCGGCACGGCCTGGACCCGCTGACGGGGGCGTGAACCCCCCGTCACCCCGGTCGCCCCGGCCTCAGGCGGTGCGGGCCCGCAGATGGGCCCGCTCGCCCTGGCGCCCGAACAGGACGAGCAGTTCGACGGGGTCATCGCCGTCGGGGCCGAGCCGGTGCGGGACGTGCGTGTCGAACTCGGCGGCCTCGCCGGGCTTCAGCACCACGCGCCGGTCGCCGAGGAGCAGCAGCAGGCGTCCGGCCAGGACGTAGACCCATTCGAAGCCCTCATGGGTCTTCAACTCGGGCTCCGTGCCCGGGTGCGGCGGGATCAGCAGCTTGTGCGCCTGGATCCCGCCGGGTCGGCTCAGCGGCACGTACGTCAGACCGTCGCGGGTGACCGGCCGGAGGTGGATGCGGGGATCTCCGGTGCGGGGCGCGCCGACGAGCTCGTCGAGCGGCACCGAGTGGACCTCCGCCAGGGTCAGCAGCAGCTCCAGGGTCGGCTTGCGGCTCCCGCCCTCGAGGCGGGACAGGGTGCTCTCGTTGATCCCCGTCCGCTCGGCCAGCTCGGCCAGGGTCATGCCGCGGCGGCGCCGCAGCTCCCGCAGCCGGGGCCCGACGGCGTCCAGCACCTCTTTCCTCGTGACGTCCACGCCCCCAGGTTGCCGAAACGGCAGGGGGGATTGCAAGTGCGGCAAGCGGCGGGCGGGCGGTGCGCCGTCAGCCGGCCGCCAGCAGGACCGATCCCGCCAGGGCGAGGCCGGCGCCGGCCGCCTGGACGGGGCGGAGCCGCTCCCCGAGGACGCCCCGGGCGGCGAGGGCGGTGACGACGGGGTACAGGGAGGCCAGCACCGCCGCCACCGCGACGGGGCCGTGGTGCGCCGCCAAGGCGTAGGAACCGTTGGCCGCCACGTCCGCGAGGCCCACGAAGGCCAGTGCGGGCAGGCTGCGCCACACCGTCGGCAGGCCGCCCTCGGGGAGCGACGGTGCACCCCGCCGCACGGAGACCGCGAGGGCCGCCCCGCCCACGGCGACGTTGCAGACGCGCTGGACGAACAGCGCCAGGAAGAGCCCGGTCACGGTGTGGGAAGCCTCCGCCACGAGCGACATGACCGCGCCGAAGCCGAAGGCCGCGACCAGGGTCATGGCCACCGCCTGCCGCTGTACGGGCGCCCCGCGCAGCTCGGGCCCGCCGGCCAGGACGATGCCCACGACGGCCACCGCGATGCCCGCGTACTGCACGGTCCCGGGGCGTTCGCCGAGCAGCAGCCCCACGCTCACCGGGACCGCCACCCCCACCGTGGCCAGCGGCGAGACGACGCCCATGGGGCCGAGGGCGAGCGCGCGGTAGAAGCAGAGCATGGCGACCGGGCCGATCAGCCCCGCGGCCACGGCGAACCACAGGCGCGGGGAGGCCTCGCTCCAGCCGCCCGTCGCGACCACGACCGCGCCCAGCGCGACGGCGGCCACGCCCTGCGACACGACGACCACGGTGAGCGCCGGGAAACGGCGGGTGAGGAGCCCGCCGCCGAAGTCGGCGAGACCCCACAACAGGCTGGTGGCCAGGGCGAAGACCGCGGTCATGGGGCTCCCTCGCAGTACAGTACGGTGAACAGTGCAGTACACCCCACAGTAGTACAGTGAAGTGAACTCCAGCATTCATCATATTGGACGGTACGGTGCCGGACCTCGACCTGATCGCCCAGTCGCTCGCGCGCAACGTCAAGCGTCTGCGCCTGGAACGGGGATACAGCCTCGACGCGCTCGCGGCCCGCGCCGGCGTCAGCCGCGGCATGCTGATCCAGATCGAGCAGGCGCGCACCAACCCGAGCCTGGGCACCATCGTCCGCATCGGGGACGCGCTCGGCGCGAGCCTGGTGAACCTGCTGGACTACGCGGACGGGCCCAAGGTGCGGCTGGTCCCCGCCGACCAGGCCGTCGAGCTGTGGAGCACCCCCGCCGGCAGCCGCGGTCTGCTGCTGGCCGGCGGGCAGGCGCCGGGACCGCTGGAGATGTGGGCCTGGCGGATCATGCCGGGCGAGGGCCACGACTCGGACGCGCATCCGCCGGGCACCGTCGAACTGATCCGGGTGGACAAGGGTGAGCTCACCCTCGTCGTCGACGGGCAGGAGCACCGCGTGCCCGCCGGGACGACCGCCAGCTTCGAGGCCGCGGCGCCGCACGGCTACCGCAACCGGGGCACCGAGGTGACGGAGATGACGCTGGCCATCTCCGTCCCCGCCCCCCAGTGAGACGGCGCCGCCAACTCCCGGGATTTGTTAGCGTTCCGGACATGCGCGCACCCATCGGCACCTTCACCGACGTCCACCCCGCCGTGGAGAAGCTCGACCTGCTTCCGGCCCCCGTCGCGGCCGCACTGACCGCCTGGAGCGGGCAGGTGCCCGTCGAGGAGCTGCTGCTGGTCGACACCGACCCGGAGAAGGCGGACACCGCGGTCTTCACCGAGACGTACGGGGTCGCCCTGGAGCAGTCCGCGAACTGCGTGGTCGTCGCGGGCAAGCGCGGCGGGGAGGTGACGCTCGCCGCCTGCGTCGTCCTCGCCACCACGCGGGCCGACGTGAACGGCCTCGTGCGGCGTCATCTCGGCGTGCGCAAGGCCTCGTTCGCGCCGATGGACACCGCCGTGGGCGAGAGCGGCATGGAGTACGGCGGCATCACCCCGATCGGGCTGCCCGCCGACTGGCCGCTGCTGGTCGACGCGGCGGTCGCGGACACCCCGTACGTGATCATCGGCAGCGGCCGCCGGCGCGGCAAACTGCTCGTGCCCGGCAAGGCCCTGGCCTCGCTGCCGGGCGTGGAACTGCTGGAAGGGCTGGGACTCCCCGCGTGACGGATCTGCTGGACCGCCTGGAGCGCTACTACGACGCCGTGCCCCGCGCGGGCGCCCGCGCCGAGGAGCACGGCCCGCTCACCCTCTTCGTCCGCGAGGGCGTCGGCTGGCCCTTCTACGCCCGCCCGACGCCCGGCGCCGACGGCACCGTCGGCCGGGCCGACGTCGACCGGGTCCGGGCCCGCCAGCGCGAGCTGGGCGTGCCCGAGTGCTTCGAGTGGGTCGCGGAGACCACCCCCGGCCTCCGGGAGGCGGCGCAGGCGTCCGGCCTGGCCGTGCACGAGCACCCGCTGATGGTGCTGGATCCGCTCGTCCCGTCCCCGCCGCCGCCGGAACTCCCCGCGGACGTCGGCGTACGGCTGCTCCGGCCCGGTGACCCCGCGCTGCCCAGCGCGCTCACCGTCCCGCACCTGGCCTTCGCGCAGCCCGGCACCGCCGTCGGCACCGCCGGGCGGGCGGAACTCGCCGCCGCGCTCCCGCTGCACGCCGCCCCGGGACTCGTCGCGACCGCGGAAGCCCGACTGCGGGCCGGGCTCACCGTCCACGCCGCGGCCGTCGAGGACGGCACCGCGCTGTGCGCGGGCCAGTACAACCCCGTGGGCGAGGTCTGCGAGATCGTCGGCGTGGGCACCCTGCCCAGCGCCCGCC
Source organism: Streptomyces sp. NPDC006207 (assembly GCF_040613835.1). Taxonomy (NCBI): domain Bacteria; kingdom Bacillati; phylum Actinomycetota; class Actinomycetes; order Kitasatosporales; family Streptomycetaceae; genus Streptomyces; species Streptomyces sp. NPDC006207. The sequence goes on from NZ_JBEXSX010000006.1 coordinate 193,780, forward strand.
GCCGCGGCCTGGCCCTCGCGGTCACCGGCGCGCTCGTCGCCGAGGCCCGTGCGCAAGGGCTGACCACCGTGTTCCTGTCGGCGGGCGACGAGGCCGTCGCCCGGATCTACGCCCGGCTCGGCTTCCGCCGGGTCGGCACGGCCCTCATCGCGGAGCCGTCCGCCCCCTGACCGGCCGCCGCGACAGGTCCAGCGACAGCGGGATCGAGTGCTCGGCGAACCCCAGGCTGCGGTAGAGCGGTTCCGCCTCCGGGGTCGCGTGCAGGTCGACGCGGGTCACGCCCTGTTCCGCGAACCACGCGAGCAGGGCCTGCGTCGTGGCCCGCGCGTACCCCAGGCCGCGGTAGCGGGTGTCGGTGCAGACGTTGAAGACGAAGCCGAACCGGCCCGCCGGGTGCCCCGGCGCGGGCAGCCGCTCCTCGACCCGGCCCACCGCGCACGCCGCCAGGTGCGGCCCGTCCGCGACCGCGGGGTCGCCGTCCACCACGAACGCCCCCAGCCACCGCGCGCCGCCCCCGCCGAGCTGCTCGCGCGCCCGCTCCTGCGCGGCCGCCTCCCAGGGACCGGGCTCGTCCCGCCCGCTCATGGCCAGGAACATCAGCCGCCGCAGCCGTACCAGCTCGGCGGCGTCATCGGGTCGGGCAGGGCGTACGGGACCGGGCATGTGCGCACGCTACAACAGGGCATCAGGCCCTACGCAGCGGATTTCCGGCGCATCCGCGAGCCCCGGGGCCCGCGGCAACCGGGGTCCGGCGGCTAGCCGAGCCGGGGGATCTCGATCGCGGGGCAGCGGTCCATGACCATGAGCGGACCCGCGGCGCGGGTGCGCTCGTACGCGTCCTCGTCGATCACGCCGAGCTGGTACCAGACCGCCTTCGCGCCGATCGCGACGGCCTCGTCCGCGACGGCCCCGGCCAGGTCGGAGTTGACGAAGACGTCCACCACGTCGACCGGGAACGGGATGTCGGCCAGCGAGGCGTAACCCTGCTCACCGTGCACGGTCTCGGCCTTGGGGTGCACCGGCACCACGCGCTTGCCGTACCGCTGCAGCACCGCGGCGACGCCGTACGCCGCCCGCGAGGCGTTGTTGGACAGCCCCACCACGGCCCAGGTGTCCCCGAGGCCGGTCAGGATCTTCCGAACCGTCGCGTCGTCTCCGTACACGTCGTCCTCCCTCTATTCCGGTCCGCAGTAGTCAACCAGAGGACGCACCTGACTGTTCCCGTAGGGTGGCGGGGTGGTGGAGCGGTATCTGACGATCGGGCGCGAGCACGTCCACGAGAGCGAGATCAAGCGCTCGCGGTTCCTGTGCGCACTGGCGCCGGCCCCCAGTGAGGAGGCGGCGCAGCAGTTCATCGCCCGTGTCCGCAAGGAGCACGCCGGGGCGACCCACAACTGCTACGCGTACGTGATCGGCGCCGAGGGCCGGATCCACAAGGCGAGCGACGACGGCGAGCCGGGCGGCACCGCCGGGACCCCGATGCTGCAGGTGCTGCTGCGCCGCGAGGTCCGCGACGTCGTCGCCGTCGTCACCCGCTACTACGGCGGCATCCAGCTCGGCGCGGGCGGTCTGGTCCGCGCTTACGGGGGCGCCGTGTCGGCGGCGCTCGACGAGCTCGGCACGGTCGAGCGGCAGAAGCTCGCACTGGTCACCGTCGTCGCGGATCACCAGCGGGCCGGGCGCATCGAGAACGACCTGCGCGCCGCCGGCCGCACCGTACGAGGCGTCGCCTACGGCGCGGCGGAGGTGCGCATCGAGCTGGGCGTGCCGGAGGAGGAACTGGCGGCCTTCCGGAGCTGGCTCGCGGACGCCTCCGCCGGGACCGCGGGCGTCGAGGTGTCGGGCAGCGCCTTCGTGGACGTGTAGCGGGCCCGCCGGCAGGTCACTCGGCGTTGACGTAGGTGACCTTGCCCTTGACGGTGGCCTCGATGAAGCAGGTGCGGTAGTCGTCGACCCGGTAGTAGTACAGGGACGGCTTGTCGCTGATGATGTCGGGCTTGACGATCGCGTAGCTGAGGGTCGGGTGCTCGACCTTGCAGTCCTTGTCGGCGCGGCCCATCAGGGCCGGAAGCGCGTCCCAGCTGACGGTCCTGAGGTCGACGACGGTGTCGTCGGGATCGATGGTGCCCTTGCTGCCCCACTCCGACACCTCGCCGTCGCGGTACATGTAGCCGTCGTACACGCCGGTGTCCGACTTCTTGGGTGCCTTGAAGATCGCGTAGTCCTCGTAGACGGTCAGTTCGACCACCTTGGTGCCGCCCGAGACCGACTTCACGACGTCCGCCATCGAGCGGCCCCCGGCCACCGAGAGCAGCTTCTCGGGCGCCGCCGTGCTGGGGGCGCCGGGGACGGAGGAGGGCGTGCCCTTCGGGGTCCCCGTGCCGCCGGCCTTCTCCTTCGCGTCGGCGTCCCCACCGTGGAGCCCCGGGACGAGGGTGTACAGCAGGACGCCCGCGACGCCCACGGCCACGACGGCGGTGGCGGCGGCCACGACCCGGCCGGCACGGCCGCCGGGCCGGGCCGCGGGGAGCGCGGTGGGGCGGGTCGGCGGCTGCGGGGGGTGGTACGGGTGGGGAGCCAACGGCGGGTACGAGGCCGGGGCGGGACCGAAACCGGGGGGCGCCGCGTCCATGGGCGCGGGAGCGGGCGGCGTGCCGCGCTCGACGTCGGAGAGCATCCGGTCGAGCCGGTCGGCATCGGGCCGGGCGGCGGCGTCCCGCACGAGCAGGGCGGTGAGCACGGGGGCGAGCGGCCCCGACCGCACCGGGGGCGGGAGGGGCTCGTCGAGGACGGCGACGAGCGTGGCGATGCTGGTCTCGCGGCGCAGCGGGTGGACGCCCTCCACCGCGACGTACAGCAGCATGCCGAGCGACCACAGGTCGGAGGCGGGGTTGCCCTCCTCGCCGCGGATGCGCTCGGGGGCGATGTACTCGGGCGAGCCGATGAGGCCGCCGGTGGTCGTCAGCCGTGTCGAGTCGCGGAGCGTGGCGATGCCGAAGTCGGTGAGCACCGGTGTCATGCCGGGCCGCAGCAGCACGTTCGCGGGCTTCACGTCGCGGTGGTGGACCCCGACCGCGTGCGCGGCGCGCAGCCCCGCGAGTACCCCGCGGCCGACCGCGGCCGCCTCCGGCGGGGTCAGCGGGCCGCGGGCCAGCCGGTCCTGCAGGGAGCCGCCGGTCACCAGCTCCATCACCAGCCACGGGTGCGGGAGGTCCGTCCTGTCCACGATGTGGTGGATCGTGGCGACATTGGGGTGGTGCACCCGGGCCAGCGCGCGGGCCTCGCGCAGCACGCGCTCCCGCAGTTTCGCCGCCGCCTCGGGGTCGGTCTCGGCCAAGTCCGGGTCGGGCGGCCGTACTTCCTTCAGGGCGACCTCGCGGTGCAGGGCGGTGTCGCGGGCCCGCCAGACCAGGCCCATGCCGCCGCCGCCCAGTCGTTCCAGCAGCTCGAAGCGGCCGTCGATCAGTCGTCTGCCGGAGTCGCTCGCCGTCATGGCGGTTATCGTACGGGCGGGCGGGAACACGGCTTGACCGACCTTGCCCGAATTCGGACTCCCGCGGCGCGCTGACAGTGGTGCCGGATAGCCTGCTCTCGGAGCCTACGGGACCGGTGGGGACACCGGGGCCCGTGCGGAGCATGCGGAACGTGAGCCGGAGGAACGGAACATGCGGGCGGGAGAGCCACGGTGAGGTTGCTGCACACCTCCGACTGGCATCTGGGGCGGTCCTTCCACCGGGTCGGACTGCTCGACGCCCAGGCGGCGTTCATCGACCACCTGGTGGCGACGGTGCGGGCGGAGGGCGTCGACGCCGTCCTCGTCGCCGGCGACGTCTACGACCGGGCGCTGCCCTCGCTGCCCGCCGTCGAGCTCTTCGACGACGCCCTGCACCGGCTCGCCGCCCTCGGCGTGCCCACGGTGATGATCTCCGGCAACCACGACTCGGCCCGCCGGCTCGGTGTGGCCTCCGGGCTCATCGACCGCGCCGGGATCCACCTGCGGACCGACCCGGCCGGGTGCGCGACGCCGGTCGTGCTCGCCGACGCGCACGGGCCGGTCGCCCTGTACGGGCTGCCCTACCTCGAACCGGCCCTGGTGCGCGAGGAGTTCACCCTCGACCGGGCCGGGCACACCGAGGTGCTGAGCGCCGCCATGGCGCGGGTCCGCGCGGACCTGGCCGCACGCCCCGCGGGCACCCGCTCGGTCGTGCTGGCGCACGCCTTCGTCGCGGGCGGCGCGCCCAGCGACAGCGAGCGGGACATCACCGTCGGCGGTGTGGCGGCCGTGCCCGCGGGCGTCTTCGACGGCGCCGACTACGTGGCCCTCGGCCATCTCCACGGCTGCCAGACGATCACCGACCGTGTCCGCTACTCCGGCTCCCCGCTGGCGTACTCCTTCTCCGAGGCCGACCACCGCAAGAGCATGTGGCTGGTCGACCTCGGCGCCGACGGCTCCGTGTCCGCCGAGCGGGTCGACTGCCCCGTGCCCCGGCCGCTCGCCCGGATTCGCGGCCACCTGGAGGAGCTGCTGGAGGACCCGGCGCACGAACGGCACGAGGACTCCTGGGTCGAGGCCACCCTCACCGACCCGCACCGCCCGCACGAGCCCATGGCCCGCCTGCGCAAACGCTTCCCCCACGCCCTCGCGCTGGCCTTCGAGCCCGAGCGCACGGACGCCGACCCCCACGCCTCGTACGCGCAGCGCCTGCGCGGCCGTACCGACCGGCAGATCGCCGAGGACTTCGTGACCCACGTGCGCGGCACCGGGCCCGACGCCGCGGAGCGGGGTGTCCTGCGGGACGCGTTCGACGCGGTCCGCAGCGATGCCGTACGGGCGGAGACCGACTGATGCGCCTGCACCGTCTGATCCTGACCGCCTTCGGGCCGTTCGCCGGCAGCCACACCGTGGACTTCGACGAGCTGTCCTCGGCCGGGCTGTTCCTGCTGCACGGCGCGACCGGCGCCGGCAAGACCTCCGTGCTGGACGGGGTGTGCTTCGCCCTGTACGGCGGGGTCCCCGGCAGCCGGCAGGGCAACCGGCTACGCAGCGACCACGCCGGGGAGGACACGCTCACCGAGGTCGTGCTCGACCTGACCGTGGGCGGACGGCGGCTGGAGATCACCCGGCGCCCCGAGCAGCCGCGCCCGAAGAAGCGCGGCACCGGCTACACGATGGAGAAGGCCGTCACCCTGCTGCGCGAGCACACGGCGGGGGAGTGGCGGGCGCTCAGCAAGTCCCACCAGGAGGCCGGCGAGGAGTTGAAGCAGCTCATCGGCATGAGCCGGGAGCAGTTCTGCCAGGTCGTGCTGCTGCCCCAGGGCGAGTTCGCGACCTTCCTGCGGGCCACCGCCACCGACCGGGCCGCCCTGCTCGGCAAGCTCTTCGACACCGGCCGTTTCAAGGCCGTCGAGGAGTGGCTGCGGGCCCGGCGGCGGGCCGCCGAGCAGCGGGTCGCCGCCGGGGACGACGAACTGCAGCGGCTCGCCGAGCGCATGGGCCAGGCCGCCGGGGACGACCCGGAGGCCCTGGTCGGGCCGCTGCCGGAGGGCGTCGCGGCCGGCGACCCGGAACTGGCCCCGCACATCCTGCGCTGGGCGGCCGTGCTGGCCACCACCGCTCACGAACGCGTCGACGTCGCCGACCTCGCCGTGACCGCCGCCGAGGGCGCGCACGAGCAGGCCCAGCGCGAGGCCGAGGCGGTACGCGAACTCGCCGTCCGGCAGCGCCGGCACGCCGCGGCCGAGCGCCGCGCCCGTGACATGGCCGGCGAGCGCGAGACCCGCGCCCGCGAACAGCGGCTGCTGGAGACGGCGGAGCGGGCCGCGACCGTGGTGCCCGCCCTGGAACTGCGCGAGCGGGCCGCCGCCCGGCAGGCCCGTGCGGCCGTCGAGGAGCGCACCGCCCGCGCGGGCCTGCCCGCCGAGCAGTACGAGGCGGGCGCCGAACAGCTCGCGGAGTACGAGAACCGGCTCCGCGAGGAGCTGGGCGGCCTCGCCGACGCCGGCCGGGCCGAGCAGCGCGCCGCCGAACTGGCCCACGACCGAGGGCGGGTGGAGCGCGAGGCCGCCGAGGACGAGCGGCTGATCGCCGACACGGCCGCCTGGCTGGACGGCTGGGAGGCCGCACGCCTCGGCCACGAACGCGCCGTCGACACCGCTCAGTCCGCCGCCACCCGCGCCGCCGAACTCTCCGGCGCCGTCGACCGGGCCCGCCGCCGCCTCGACGCCGCCCGCGAACGCGACACCCACGCCACCGCGCTGCTCGCCGCGCAGGACCGGCTGCGCGCCGCACGCGACGCCGCCGCCGACGCCCGCGACCACTGGCAGGACGTGCGCGAGGCCCGCATCAACGGCATCGCCGCCGAACTGGCCGCGCAGCTCAGCCCCGGTGAGGGCTGCCTGGTCTGCGGCGCCACCGAGCACCCGCACCCCGCCCGCCCCACCGGCCGCCAGGTGGGCCGCGCCGACGAGGAGGCCGCGCAGGAGGCCCAGCAGCGGGCCGCCGCCATCCGGGACACCGCGCAGGACCAGGTCGTACGCCTCACCGCGGCCCACGACGCGGCCCTCGCCGCCGCGGGACCGGAGCCGCAGCCCGAACTCGCCGCCGCGCACGCCGCGCTGGAAGAGGAGTACCGGGCCGCCGTGCGGGCCGCCGCGCGGGCCCCCGAGGCGCGCCAGGCGCTCGACCGGGCCCTCGCGGAGCACGCCCGCCGCTCCGCGGACCGCAACGAGGCCGAGAACCGGCTCGCTTCCCTCACCACCCGCCGGGAGCTCCTCGACCAGGAGGACTCCGAGCTCACCGCCCGGCTGGCGCGGGCCCGCGGCCCGTACGCCACCGTCGCCGAGCGCCGCGCCCGGCTCGCGGCGGACGCCGAGCGCGCCGCCACCGCGGCCGGGGCGGCCCGCGCCGGGCAGGACTGCGCCCGCGCGCTGAAGGAGGCGGACTCCGACCTGGCCGACGCCGCCTACAAGGCCGGTTTCCCCACGCCCGAGGCGGCGGCCGCCGCCGTACAGCCGGAGACGGAACTGCGGCGGCTGCGGCAACGGGCGGAGGAGTGGCGCCGCGAGGAGGCCGCGGTCACTGCCGAACTCACCGCTCTCGACCTGGCCGAGGCCGCCGCGCTGCCCCCGGCCGACCCCGACGCGGCCCGGCGGGCCGTCGAGACCGCCACCGTACGGCTGCGCGGGGCCGCCGCCCGCCAGTCCGCCGCGCACACGACCCGCGACGCCCTCGACCGGCTGCGGGCCGAGGCGCTGCGCGGTACCAGGGCGCTCGCCCCGGCCCGTGAGGAGTACGCGCGGCTGCGACGCCTGGCGGACCTGGCCACCGGCGCCGGCGAGAACACGCTGCGCATGGAACTGGAGACCTACGTGCTGGCCGCCCGGCTGGAACAGGTCGCGGCCGCGGCCAGCGTCCGGCTGCACCGGATGTCCTCCGGGCGCTACACCCTCGTCCACACCGACGCCCGTGCCTCACGCAACGTCAAGTCGGGCCTGGGGCTGATGGTCGTGGACTCCTGGACGGGCACCGAGCGCGACACCGCCACGCTCTCCGGCGGCGAGACCTTCTTCGCCTCCCTCGCCCTCGCCCTCGGTCTCGCGGACGTCGTCACGGACGAGTCGGGCGGCGCCCGCCTCGACACGCTCTTCGTCGACGAGGGTTTCGGCAGCCTCGACGAGCAGACCCTGGACGAGGTGCTGGACGTCCTCGACGGGCTGCGCGAACGGGACCGCGCCGTCGGCATCGTCAGCCACGTAGCCGAGCTCCGGCAGCGCGTCCCCGCCCAGTTGCAGGTGGTCAAGGGGCAGCGGGGGTCAGCCCTCCGCCACCGCACGGCGGGCGAGCGGTGACGAGTAGACGACGCTCGTCGTCACCGAGCCGAGGCCCGAGACGCGGCCGGTGATCTCCTCCAGGTGACGCATCGAGCGGGCGGTGACCTTCATGATGAAGCAGTCGTCGCCCGTCACATGGTGGGCCTCCAGGATCTCCGGGGTCGACTCCAGCAGATCGTGGAACGGCTTGTAGTTGCCGTGCGGGTAGCGCAGCCGGACGAACGCCATGATCGGGCGGCCGATCCGCTCCAGGTCCACGACGGCCGTGTACGCCGCGATCACCCCCGCCTCCTCCAGCCGGCGGACCCGCTCGGTCACCGCGCTCGGTGACATCGACACGGCACGCGCCAGTTCTGCGTAGCTGGCCCGGCCGTCGCGCTGCAGGGCGTCCAGGATGCGCCAGTCGGTGGCGTCGAGGGAATCCACGGTCATTCCCCTTGAGTACCAGTGGTTTCCCCGGTCGGGCAAGACGGACGCCGGGGAACGACCCTTCAGGCGGGCGTCGGCGGCTCGTAGATTTACCGCCATGACGACACAGACCGCCGCCTCCGCCTCCACCTCTGCCTCCACCTCTGCCTCCGCTCCGGCCGGCAACCCCGTGCTGCGCGTCCCGCCCGCCGCTCCGGCCGACGCCGCCGCGTACTTCGCCGCGAGCCTCGCCTTCCACGCCGACGTGTCCGACGTCGCGGCCGCCCTCGCCACGGCGGCGGAGAGCGGCACCGGACCCGGCTTCGTCGTCGTCGACTCCCGTTCCACCCAGGCCTGGGAGCAGGGCCACGTCCCCGGAGCCGTCCACCTGCCCACCGCGGACGTCCCCCGGCTCGCCGCGGCCTTCCTCGACCGCGACGTGCCCGTCGTCGTGTACTGCTGGGGGCCCGGCTGCAACGGCGCCGCCCGCGCCGCGCACGCCCTGGCGAGCCTGGGCTACCAGGTCAAGGAGATGCTCGGCGGCATGGAGTACTGGATCCGCGAGGGCTTCGCCCACGAGACGGCAGACGGCACCTCACGGCGTCCGGCCGACCCGCTGACCGCGCCCGTGGGCGCCGACGACTGCGGTTGCTGAGGCCGCCGCGCGGCGGCCTCAGCGGACCACGGAGACGGCCGGGCGCAGGAACCGGCGGTCCCGCGGACCCCACCCGGCGAGCGGCGCCGCGGCCCGCAGGACGACGTCCAGCGCGGCGTCGGCGTCGCACGCGTAGTGCCCGCTCGCCCAGGCGGCGTTGGCCTCGACCACCGCCCACCCGTCCGCGGTCCTGCCGACGTCGACCACGACCGCGCCGGGCAGTTCCGGCACGCCGGGTGCGAACAGCCGTCGGGCGAAGTCCCGCACCTCGCCGGCCGCCGGGTCGCCGTCCAGGGGCGCCACGTCCAGGCCGCCGCGGGTCGCGTAGCGGCTGCCCGTGACGACCTCGCCGTCCAGCAGGAACAGCCGGTACTCGACGGCGAACGCCACGATGTCGCTCACCAGCACGGGGGCGTCGTCGTCCACCGCGTCCGGACCGGGCAGGCCGCTGCCGTCGGGGTACACACGGGCCGGGAAGCTCTTGTCGTTCGGCGGCTTCACGAAGGCGGGCCGGCGCAGCCCGCGGGCCTCCGCCAGGGTCGTGAACTCGATCCGCCGCCCCACGAGTTCGCACGGCAGCCGGGCCAGCCAGTCCTCGTCGGCCTCCAGCAGCCCCAGGCCCAGGTCCGCCGCCACCGCGTCCGCGAAGAGCGGCCCCGCGTACAGCGACGGGCCCACGGCGTCGAGCGCGTCCTGCGGCACCCGCCACGTGGGGAGGGTACGCGTCGCCATGCCGCGCCGGTGGGCGGCCGCGGCGAGCGCATGGCCGGTGGCGGTCACGCGCGGCGAGAGGAAGAGGGTCCGGGACGGGTGCACGGTGTTCACGGTCAACGATGGTGGCGCACCCGGCGGGTGCCGCGACAGCGCATTACGCCGTCACACCACCCCGGCCGGCCGCAGCTCGTACGCCCACTGGGCGTCCCGGTCCGCGACCCGCCCGAAACCGGCCCGCTCCAGCACCCGTTGCGAGGCGCGGTTGCCCGGATCCGTGGTCGCCAGCACGGTGCGCACCTCGGCACGGCTCAGCGCCCACCGGGACAGCACCAGTACGGCGTCCGTCGCCCAGCCCACGCCGCGCGCGGACTCCGACAGGTCGTAGCCGATCTCCACCAGGCCGTCGACGGCGGAGGGCGGGCCGTGGAAGCCGATGCCGCCGAGCGCGAGGCCGTCGTCCGTCCGCTGGATCACGAACAGCCCCCACCCCGGGGCGTACACCGCGGCGGCCGCCGCGATCGTCATCATCCCGGCCGCGATGATCGTGCCCTCGCCCGGCCCGCCGTCGATCCACTCCAGCCCGGCCGGCTTGCCGTCGGCCAACTGCGCCGCTTCCTCCGGCAGTTGCTCCCTCAGCACCACCCGCCCGTGCGTCAGCACCAGGCGGCCCTCTTCCCGCGCAGCATTCGGAATCATCCGCGTGACACCCCCATGCGACTCACCCTATCCACCCCCGCCGCTCCCCGCGGGCGGGTCCCGCGCCGGGGCGGGCATCGCGGGCAGGCACCGGGCGGCGGCGTGCCCCGCGGGAAATCCGCGGGCTGCCGACGGTCCGGCGTGGCAGGATCGGTGCCGCTCAGGGGAGGGATGCGCATGGGGCTCGACTACACCTACGAGATCGTCCTGCCGGGCAGGAACGTCGCCGCCGCGCTGGCGGAGCTGGTGAAGCTGGCGCCGCCGGCCTCGCAGGTGCCGCCGCTGACGGTCACCCTGCCCGGCGGGGAGGGCATCGTCGTCCCCTTCACGTCCCATTTCCGGAGCGAGCCGGTGGACTGCTCCGGGAGCGGCACGCTGGGGCTCGACACTTCGATCATGTTCGGGGTGGACGACGCCGTGCGCGCGTTCCTGGAGGACCGGGACCCCGAGCCCGACGCGCTCGGGAGGGTCCCGATCGGCTACGTCTACCTGACGGTCCGGTTCGCGCCCGCGCTCCACCCCCACTACGCGACGTTGGAGTTCACGGCGGCGACCACCCGGATGAGCCTGATGTTCGAGCGGTCCGCGAGCGTCCGGTCGGTGTTCACCGGCCTCACGGCCGCAGCCGGGGGAGTGTGCTGCCTGCTCGACACCGAGACCGGCATCCACCGGATGGACTGGCTGAACGGCCGGCCGGTGCGGGAGACGGTCCCCGGCCCCCGCTTCGCCGACTACCGGGCGCTCGTGGCGGCCTGGCCCGACCCGGAGCGGTGAAGGGGCGGCGTACGGTGTCCTCCCCCGGGCCGGCCCCGGGGGAGGACGGGTGACCGCTAGAGCTTCGAGAGCTCGTCGACGAGGTCGTCCAGGCCCAGGGAGCCCTGCGACAGCGCGGCCATGTGCCAGGCCTTGGGGTCGAAGGAGTCACCGTGGGCCTTGCGGGCGGCCTCGCGCCCGGCGAGCCAGGCGCGCTCGCCCAGCTTGTAGCCGATGGCCTGCCCCGGCATGCCGAGGTAGCGGATGATCTCGCTGTCGAGCATGGCGTCGCTGAGCCCGTTGAAGCGCCCGAAGAATTCACGCCCCAGCTCCGGCGTCCAGGTCTCGCCCGGACGGTACGGGCTGTCCTGCGGGATCTCCAGCTCCAGGTGCATGCCGATGTCCAGGATGACGCGGGTGGCCCGCAGCATCTGCGCGTTGAGGTAGCCCAGCCGGCGCCCCGCGTCCGTCAGGAAGCCGAGTTCGTCCATGAGGCGCTCGGCGTACAGGGCCCAGCCCTCCGCGTTGGCGCTGACCTGGCCGAGGGTGGCCTGGTAGCGGCTGAGCCGGTCCGCGACGTACACCCACTGCGCGAGCTGCAGGTGGTGGCCGGGGACGCCCTCGTGGTACCAGGTGCTGACCAGGTCCCAGACGGGGAACCGCTCGCGGCCCAGGGTGGGCAGCCAGGTGCGGCCCGGCCGGGAGAAGTCCAGGGAGGGGGCCGTGTAGTACGGCGCGGCGGCGCTGCCGGGCGGGGCGATGCGGGACTCGACGTGCTTGACGGGCTCGGCCAGGTCGAAGTGGGTGCCGTCGAGCGCGGCCATGGCCTCGTCCATCAGGCCCTGCAGCCAGTCGCGGACCTCGTCGACGCCCTCGACGGCCTCGCCGGCCTCGTCCAGGTGGGCCAGCGCCTCCAGCGGGGTGGAGCCGGGCAGCACCTTCTCCGCCTCGACGCGCATCTCGGCGTCGAGGCGCCGGAATTCCTCCCAGCCCCAGGCGTACGCCTCGTCGAGGTCGAGGTCGGAGCCGGTCCAGTAGCGGGCCCAGCGGGCGTACCGCTCGCGGCCGACGGCGTCCGGGGTGCCCTCGACGGCGGGGGCGTAGGTGTCGCGCAGCCAGTCGCGCAGGCCGGCGACGGCCGCGGTGGCGTCGGCGGCACCGCCGTCCAGCTCGGACCGCAGGGCCTGCGGGCCCTCCTTCACGAACTGCGCGAACCAGCTCGCTCCTGCGTCCTCGCCCAGCCACTCGCCGAGCTGCTCGATGACCGTGGCGACCTGGCGCGGCCCGGCCGGCAGCTTGCGGGCGACGCCCTCCTCCAGGGAGGCCCGGTAGCCCGCCAGGGACTCCGGGACCGCGCGCAGCCGGGCGGCGACGGCGGCCCAGTCCTCGTCGGTCCCGGTCGGCATCAGCATGAAGACGCCGCGCACCGAGTGGACGGGGGAGTGCAGGTTGCTCACGGCCCGCAGGCCCTCACCCGCCTCGTGCACGGCCAGCTCGGCGGTGAGCCGCTCGCGCAGCAGCCGGGCGCAGCGGCGCTCGTCGTCGTCCGTCGCCTCGGCCGCGTCGACGTCGGCCAGGGTGCGGCGGGCGAGCTCGGCCTGGGCCTCCAGGCCGGCGGGGCTGAAGTCGGGGAGCCGGTCCTGACCGGTCCGCACCCCCAGGTACGTGGCGGTGATGGGGTCGAGTTCGGTGACCGCGTCGACGTACGCGTCGGCGATCTGGCGGGGCAGCGCACTGCCGGTGGTGTCGGGCATGGTCACATCCTGGTACGGAGCGGCCTGCTCCGTCATCACCATTGACGATCATATTCCTGACGTGGGCGGGAGCAGCGGGCCGCAGTCCCAGTGCTGGAAGATCAACCGGGTCTCCACGCGCGCGACTTCGGGCCGCGAGGTGAACTCGTCGACGACCAGCCGCTGGAGGTCGCCGGTGCTCGCCACGGCGACGTGGACGAGGTAGTCGTCGGGCCCGGTGAGGTGGAACAGCGCCCGGGACTCGGGCAGTGCCCGCACCCGCTCGACGAACGGGCCGATCAGCTCCCGGCGGTGCGGCCGCACCTGAACCGCCAGCAGTGCCTCCAGCGGCCGCCCGAGCCGGGCCGGGTCGACCCGCAGCTCATGGCCGAGGATCACCCCGGTGCGGCGCAGCCGGCCGACCCGGTCCAGGCAGGTGGACGGGGCCACGCCCACGGCCGCGGCGAGGTCCTTGTACGTCGTCCGTGCGTCGTTCTGCAGGAGCCGCAGAATCTCGAGGTCGACCGGATCCAGAAGCACAGAATCGGACATCGGCCGAAGTTAACACGGGCCCTCCCCGCTACGGACCGGTAGCTGTTCAGCATCGGGCCATGGACACGACAGCATCGGCGCCCACCCGCGCCCTCGCCACCGAGGCCGTGCACGCCGGCCGCGAAGACCTCGCGGACCTCGGCCTGCACGCCGTTCCCCTGGACCTGTCCACCACCTACCCCTCGCGGGACAGCCGCGCCGAGGCCGCCCGGCTGGACGACTTCGCCGTGACCGGTGCCGCGCTGACCGGCCCGCCGGTCTACTCCCGGCTCGACAACCCCACCGTCGCCCGCTTCGAGGCGGCGCTGGCCCGGCTGGAGGGCGCCGAGGCCGCGGTGGCCTTCGCCAGCGGCATGGCCGCCCTCACCGCCACCCTGCTGGCCCGCGCCTCCATGGGGCTGCGCCACGTGGTGGCCGTCCGCCCGCTGTACGGCTGCAGCGACCACCTCCTGACCGGGGGCCTGATCGGCACCGAGGTGACCTGGACCGACCCGGCCGGGATCGCCGACGCCATCCGCCCCGACACCGGCCTGGTGATCGTGGAGACCCCCGCCAACCCGACGCTGGCCGAGGTCGACCTGCGGGCCGTCGCCCACTCCTGCGGCGAGGTGCCGCTGCTGGTCGACAACACCTTCGCCACGCCCGTCCTGCAGCGCCCGCTGGAGAGCGGCGCCAGGATCGTGCTGCACAGCGCCACCAAGTACCTGGGCGGCCACGGCGACGTCCTGGGCGGGGTCATCGCCTGTGACGAGGAGTTCGCCCGCGTGCTGCGCAAGGTGCGCTTCGCCACCGGAGGGGTGCTGCACCCCCTGGCGGGCTACCTGCTGCTGCGCGGGCTGTCCACGCTGCCGGTCCGGGTGAAGGCCGCCTCGGCGACGGCGGCCGCGCTGGCCGAGCGGCTGGCCGCCGACCCGCGGGTGGCGAAGGTGCACTACCCGCGGATCGGCGGCGCCATGGTCGCGTTCGAGGTCCAGGGCGACCCGCACGAGGTGATCGCCGGGGTCCGGCTGATCACCCCGGCGGTCAGCCTCGGGAGCGTCGACACCCTCATCCAGCACCCGGCCTCGATCAGCCACCGCATCGTCGACGAGGGCGACCGCCACAGCTCGGGCGTCAGCGACCGGCTGCTGCGGCTGTCCGTCGGCCTGGAGGACGTCGAGGACCTGTGGGAGGACCTCGACATCGCGCTCAGCGCAGCGACGCGCTCGCGCCGGCCGGTGACAGCGTCGCGGTGATGACCAGCGTGCCGTCCTCGACCTGGTAGTCCAGCGGCAGACCCAGGCGGCGCATCGTCGCGACCATCCCGGTGTTGGTCGCCCGGGTCACCGCGTAGACGCTCTCGCACCCCGCGTCGACGGCCTGGGAGACCAGGCGGCGCAGCAGCTCCAGGCCGATGCCGCGGCGCTGCCAGGCGTCCTCGACCAGCAGGGCGACCTCGGTCTCGTCGCCGTCCCACAGCAGGTGGCCGAGGGCGACGAGCCGGCCGGAGACGGTCTGCACGGCGAGGGTCTGCCCGAAGCGGGGGCTGAGCAGGTGGGTCAGATAGCGGTCCACGTCCGCGACCGGCCCGTGGTAACGGCGCGTCAGGGTCCTGGCGGAGCAGCGCTCGTGGAGCTCGCGGGCGGCCTCGAGGTCCTCGGGGCCCGCCCGGCGGACGGTGATCTCGTTGCCCTCGGGGAGGGTGAGCACCGCACGGTCCTCCGGGACCCTGGTGCCCAGGTGCGCGTCGAGCTCGACGAGCGCGCGGGCGCGGGCGAACTCGGTCGGGGTGAACGGGAGGTAGGCGCGTTCCACGGTGAGGGTGCCTCCGGCCGGATCGCGCAGCCGCATGATGGTGCCCTCCAGGGTGTCCTCGGTGTCCTCGGTTCCCTCGGCGGGATCGGGGCCGGCCGTACCGGGCGGGGTGGAGCTTATCGTGCAGCGGCCGAACAACTGGCGTAGTGCCAGGGGCAGTTCGGCGGCGTCCATGGCGGTGCGGGTGGCGAGGTTCAGCACCCGGGTCGGGGTGTCGACCAGGTCGTGGGCGTCGGCCCGCTCGATCCAGGTGTCGCGCCCGCCTCCGCCCCCCACGGTCCGCGTCAGGTCGCCCGGGGCGAGTGCGGCCGGGGCGCGGACCAGGAACTCGTCCACGGTGCCCTCGGCCAGCGGGTGCGTCTGGAGCGTGAGGATGTCCACGCCGCGCCCCGCCAGCGCCGTGCAGAGGGTGGCGAGGCTGCCCGGCGTGTCGTGCACGGTGGTGCGCACCCGCCACAACGTCGTCCGCGGGTCGGGTCCGCCCACGGCGGAGCTTTCCCCCGGCTCCGTCGTACGGCTCCCGCTGTGGCTCCCGGCTGTCGGCGGTGAGTGACCGTGATGGCGTGCCCACCATGTGTGGAAGCCGGCCGTGGCGACGAGCGCGGCGGCCGACAGGCACAGCAGGGCCGGGCCGTCGGGGGCGTGCCCGACGAGATTGGCGATGAGGTCGGCGGTGGCCACGGCCACGAAGAGCGCGGCGAGTTCGATCACGTCGCGGCGCCAATGGTGCCGCCGGGCCGCGAAGGCGGCGGGGGCGGTTGTGGCGGAAGTCAGTTCTCGCATGCAAACACCATGCCGAACTCGTGTTGCGTGATCACGAACGCGTTGTGACCGACGGGTAAAGGGTGTTCCATGTCGGTTAACTCCCCCTTTCAACAATTCCGTCCTGCGACAATCTGCGTAGGCACCGGCCGTAGCGCCGCGCGATGCCACGCTGAGTGACGCGTCCCAGGGGGCCCAGTAGACGCACCAACCACGCCCCCGGTCCACTGAAGGCCGTGACATCCAGCCACACGGACCCGTCGGGCGCGAGGCTCACCACGAACGACTCCTCGCCGCGTTCCGGGTGGCCGGGGAGCGTCCCGTAGGCGAACCCCACGCGCTCCGCGCCGTGTTCCGCCCACACCACCTCGCACGGCGCGCGCAGCGGGCCGATCCGCAGGGACACACGTACCCCCGGCGCCGCGTCCGGGGTGCCGGCGGGCACCCGCAGTCCGGTCGCCCGGTGCATCCGCCACCCCATCAGCGCCCGCCCGGCCGCGGCCAGCACCTGGGGGCCCTCGCCGAGCCGGATCCGCTCGTGCAGGTGGTGGAACCCCGGCGGCGTGGGCCCGCCGGTCCGTGTCACCCCGACCTGCTCATAGGTGAAACCACCCGTCACGGCGCCGTCCTTCCTGTTCTCAGGAGCCCGCGGAGCACCCTCCCCGCTCGCTCCACGAGGTCTCGAAATCGCCGTATTGCCCCGACGATTTGCACATGCTAAGCCCCCGGGGCGCCGCCCGCCCGCCGGTAGGTGCAGACGTTGACGCCCTTGTCGCTGGTGACCGTGGAGACCAGTGCGAAGGTGCGCAGTCCGCCGTCCTCGGGGAAGAGCGACTTGCCGCCGCCGAGGAGCACGGGCATGACCATGAGGCGGAGTTCGTCGACCAGGTCCTCGCTCAGCAGGGTGCGCGCGAGCGTCGGGCTGCCCATGACCACGACGTCGCCGCCGGGGGCCTCCCGCAGCTCCTTGATCCGGGCCACGGCCTCCCCGCCGGGGATGCGGGTGGTGTTGTGCCAGGTCAGCTCGGAGTCGCCGAGCGTGGCGGACACGACGTACTTCGGGAGCGCGTTCATCCGGTCCGCGAAGGGGTCACCGGCCCGCTGGGGCCACGCGCCGGCCATCGCCGCCCACGTGCGGCGCCCGTACAGCAGCGCGTCGGCCTTGCCGACCGCCTCGTCGAAGGCGCCGCCCACGACCTCCGGGTCGAAGAAGGGGTGCGTCCAACCGCCGTTGGCGAAGCCGCCGTCGGTGTCCTCGTCCGGTCCGCCCGGCGCCTGCACCACGCCGTCGAGGCTGATGAATTCGGTGATCACGATGCGCATGGGACTCGCTCCTCGTCTTCGTCGTCACTCGCCGCCGTCACGGCAAGGGAGACCGTCGCGCTGCCCCGACATCATCGCGCCGAGGAGGCGAGGCGAGGTGACCTGGACCACATCCCTGCGGATCGTGATGGAATCCGACCGCCGCCGACCGGCTGTGAGCGCCTGGACGATGCCCGTGCCGCGTGACCCGGGGAGGTACTGATCCGTCCCTTCGGGAAGGCCGGACGTCCCCTTGGTGCAGAGGGTCTCGTCCCCCGCTTCAGCGGGACGAGGTCTTCGTGCAGGGTCGGCGATCGAGCGCACGGGGCGTCTTCGGCCCGGTGCGATCTCCGGTGGACCCGCGGTCATCGGCGGCGCGGGCGCCGCCCTGTGCGGGAGGGGGGAGTGGCCCGGGGATCCGCAGGGCTGCGGGATGTCGTGGGGGCCGCGACCGGCCGGCGCCCGGCGGCGTGGGCGCGCCCACCCGCGGCCGGCC